>NZ_PCOH01000006.1:0-230227 GCF_002976445.1 Bacillus sp. MYb56 | reverse complement strand
GAAGACTTACCTATCTCAAACCTGTTAAAAAACAAAAAACTATCGAAAGCATTTTCATTTCAAAAATTAAACTTCTTCTTTCAATGTTTATCATACAAGTGTGAGAAGTACGGCATTGAATATGTAAAAGCTGATAAATGGTTCGCTTCCAGCAAGATTTGCTCATGTTGCGGAGTTAAATACGACCATTCAGTTCAATCAGAAGGACAGTGGAGTTTAAAGATTCGTGAATGGGACTGTGTTCAATGCAATAGCCATCACGATAGGGATTTGAATGCTTCGATAAATTTATCAAGATGGGTAAAATAAATGCTTGATAATATGAGGTAACGATACTGCCTCGTGTGGAGTGTTATACCCCTCGTCCCTTCGGGGTTGCGAGAACACTTTGAAGCACTAATTTGTGTGAATTTGATTGAATTGTATAGATTTAGTTAAGTTTATCGTATCGGCATTTCTCACTTTCACCTCATTCTAATAGGGGAGTAATATTTCTCTTTTCTCAAGGCGTAATAAACATACAAGAGGCGGGGTAGGGGATTTATCCCGCTATTTGCCGGGCAGTAAAACTCCCACCTCAAAATTTGGATGGAGCAAAGAAGTTAGGTGGGAGTCGGGCTGCCCGTAAACGCCCGATTGGTGAAGGCTAATAATCAGTGGGAGATGAACAAAACCCCCACTGATTAAAGTTTCACTTTATATATAATGGCACATAATATTGAGGGGGAAGAAATGATGGTAAGAGAACAGTTTCAATGTGATTTAAAAACGTTACAGCAAAAGGTGATCGAGCTTGGTGAGTTAGCAAGTGGAGCTTTATTGATTGCTATGGAAGGTCTTCACAACAGGGATGTAGAGAAAGCGTTAGAAGTCATTGATGGGGATTATCGCATGGATAATTTAGAAGAGGAAATAAATGACCTTGCGCTTATGCTTATTACAAAGCAGCAGCCTGTAGCAAGTGATTTAAGAAGAATTTTCATTTCAATTAAAACAGCGACAGATTTAGAACGTATTGCAGACCATGCTGTTAATATTGCGAAATCAACAATTCGTCTTGGTGAAAAAGAAGTGGTTGTTAGTTTACATAATATTGAGGGAATGTTTGAGATTGCTCATAAGATGTTAAATTTAGCATTAGAAGCATATGAGCAAGAAAATTTAACTTTTGCTAAACAAATTGCTGAAATGGATGATTCAGTTGATGAAATTTATGGGAAGGCGATTCGTGAATTTATTTCATCTATCCCTGGACAACCAGAAGCGATTACACAAATTACACAACTATCCTTTGTTGCTAGATATATTGAGCGTGTAGCAGACCATGTTACAAATATTGCCGAGAATGTATTTTATGTAGTAAAAGGAAAGCATTATTTATTGAATGAGTAGGGGGAAAAGTAGGTGATGAGAAATCACCTGCTTTTTTTAGTCAAAACATGACAAAAAAAGCTCGTTGTTTCCTTTAGTCTATGATGATAAGATGTATCATAATTAATGGAAAAATAAGTACATATATGTTAGTTACGTTTTATTAATTATTTTACCAAGTTAATGGTAAGCGCTTTCTTTTTGGTGGGAGTTAAAAGGTACATTTATTTATAAAGTGAGGCTTTAATTAGTGGGGCTGTCTCTCGCTGATTGTTAGATCATACCAAACCGGACTTTTACTGCAGTTAATGTGGGGTAAATGATATACGGAGTTCTTGAACATTATATAAGTGGAGGCTGAAGTATATGAAGGGGGTTATTTTAGCTGGAGGAAAAGGGAGACGCCTTAGACCATTAACATGTAATACTCCAAAACCGATGTTACCATTGTTAGAAAAACCAGTTCTTGAATATAATATTGAATTATTACGTCAGCATGGTATTCGTGAAATTGCAATTACAGTTCAATATATGAGTACTGCCATTAAGCAATACTTTGGTGATGGTAGTAAGTGGGGAGTTAACTTGTATTATTTTGAAGATTCTCCTCCGCTTGGAACAGCAGGGAGTATTAAGCAAGCGGAAAGTTTTTTAGATGAAACATTTGTTGTTATTAGTGGGGATGCACTAACTGACTTTCAATTATCAGAAGGAATTGCATTTCATGAACAGAAGAAGAGAATGGTAACGATGTTTGTGAAAGAAGTAGAAAACCCACTCTCATTTGGCTTAGTTGTAATGAATAAAGAACAAGAAATTATACGATATATAGAAAAGCCGAGCTGGAATGAGGTAGTTTCTAATATTGTGAATACAGGTATTTATATAATGGAGCCAGAAATCTTTTCTTACATACCATCCATGGAATTTTCGGATTTCAGTCATGATGTGTTTCCTTTATTGGCAAATAAAAATGCTTTATTTGCATATTTATCAGAAGACTATTGGCTAGATATTGGTACATTTGATCAATATCGGCAAGCTCAATTCGATTTGTTGACGAAAAAATTGAAGGTGCCTATTCCATATACAGAAGTATTACCGATGGTGTGGATGGGAGAAGGTGTAACGATAGGAAAAGGGACGAAAATTCATGGCCCTTCTTTTATTGGAGAAGGAGCAATGATTGGTGCAGGGGCTGTAATTGAACCGTACTCTATTATCGGGAAAAATAGTATCGTTTCAAGTTATTCTCATCTTCAAAAAAGCATCATTTTTGCAAACTCTCATATAGGAAAAAATTGTGAGTTGTTAGAAACAACAATAGGAGATCATACAATGGTCGAAGATGATGTTACACTTTTTCAAAAAAGTATTGTAGCGGATCATTGTCATATAGGGAAAAGTACAGTAATTAAGCAAAAAGGAAAAATATGGCCATATAAGGAGATAGATAGTCATTCGATAGTAGGTTCTGCCGGTGTTAAAGAGAGTGAAAAGAGTGCAGGATGGTTACAAAAAAGCCGGATTGTAGGAAGGGGTAATGTTGAAATTACTCCTCAATTTATTGTGAAAGTTGCAATGGCTTATGGATCTCTTTTTGCCAAAGGGGAGAGTATATTGATTGGAAGTCAGGAAAATATAGAAACAACTTCCTTTAAAAATTTATTCCTCCATGCCATTCATGGCAGCGGGATTCATACGATGGAATGTAAAGAAATGAATGAGTCGCTTTTTCAGTATGCCATTCATAATTTGCAATGTGCAGGTGGAGTTTTCGTTCAAGTGGAAAGCAAAAGAGGGATTGTTATACAACTGTATGGCAAGGAGGGCTCGTTTTTAACGTATAAGCAGCAAAAAGAGATAGAACAAGTATATATGTCTGAGTCGTTTTATTACGCTTCTGAGAAAGAACTGGGGCGAAATAAGCTAGTTCACGTTTCTGCAAATAATTATGTAGAAGCTGTGTTAGAGCGTATTGATATTGAAACGATACAAAAACAGAAGTTTCATCTTCTTATTAATAAGAGAAATGATATGTTACAACATTTACTTATGATTTTTTTGCAAAGGCTCGGATGCACAGTTACATGGATTTATGCGGGCGAACAAAAGCATCATGTGAAAGCCTTGATGAAATCAAGTAAAGCAAATATGGCACTTATGTTTTCAGAGCAAGGAAATTATTTCGAGTTATATGATAATCATAGTAATATTTACCAGGGAACAGATTTTGAAGAGGTAGATATTCCAGATTTATTACTTGAATCGGCAGGAAATATTTACCCGATGTCTTTGAAATTAGGAGAATGTTACCTTCTATTTTATACGCAGGATGAAAAAAAGTCGTTTCAAGCGAGATGGAAGCGAGATATTTTATATCGAATTGGAAAATTATTCGAGCTAATAGCATTGCAGGGAAAAACATTTCTCAGCATAGTAGAGCAATCACCTCCGCTCTATCTACTTTGTGATGAAGTTGTATGTTCATGGAATGAAAAAGGGAAAGTAATGAGGAAATTATTGGCTGATATGGAAAGAAAGGAAGAAGGTATATTTGAAGGAGTACAGTTCAAATATACCGAAAAAGAGTGGTCTTATATCGTTTCTGACACAAAACAACCGAAATTTTTAGTGTATTCGCATGCTAGAAACCCAGTAATAGCAAGGGAAAACATGAAAAATCTTATAGAAAAAATTAGACAATATCAAAAGGTGTAGAATTTTTATTTTAAAAGTGGTATTATAGTATAGTCTGATTTAAGTTATTAGTACTGGAGGGAAATAAGAATGCGTGTGAATATTACTCTAGCATGTACAGAATGCGGAGATCGTAACTATATCTCAAAGAAAAACAAACGTAACAACGCTGAGCGTATCGAGCTTAAAAAGTATTGCAAGCGTGACAAGAAGTCTACGTTACACCGTGAAACAAAGTAAGCAGTAGGAATATTTTCCTACTGTTTCTTTTTTTATTCGGTTCCTCTGTTAAAAGTGATACACTATCATCGTAGAGCAAAGTGTCACTGTGAGGGGGAAAATGTGTGAGAGAAGAGAAACTACGTTTACGTAAACAAATAATAGAACACATGAATTCTTTATCAGAAGAACGGTATACAACTTTATCAGAGCAAATTGCAGCTTCGTTGTATGCGCAAAAAGAGTGGGTTGAAGCTAAAACAATTGGAATCACCCTCTCAATGGAAAATGAAGTGAATACATATCCTATTATCGAAAAAGCTTGGGAAGAAGGAAAGAAAGTTGTTGTTCCGAAGTGTAATAAAGGAACACGAACGATGTCTTTCCGGAAAATTAGTAATTTTGATCAATTAGAAACAGTGTATATGAATTTACGTGAACCAATTCCAGCGCTTACGGAAGAAGTGAATGCAGATGAAATTGATCTTCAAATCGTGCCAGGCGTAGCTTATACAGAGCGAGGAGAACGGATTGGATATGGCGGTGGCTATTACGATCGTTATCTCGTGCATTATAAAGGGAAAGCGCTATCATTAGCTTATAGTTTTCAAATGGTAGAACATATTCCAGTAGAGCCATTTGATAAAAATGTAGAAAAAATTATTACAGAAAAAGGAACAATGGTTAAAATTGGGCTTGTATAGACAAATAAAAATTGACGAGACTTTTTCTTCGTGATTATAATAAAATATGTGAACGTTTTCTTATTATAATTTTTTATAGTAAGTGAGCATAGAGGGTGATGAAATGATATCCATTTATGATATTCAGCAATTGCTAAAGAAATTTGGCACGATTATTTATACGGGTGATCGAATCGCTGATTTACAATTAATGCAAGATGAATTGCGTGAATTAAATCAATCACAGCTAATCGATCCACAAGACTATCAAACAGCTTTATTTTTGTTGAAGCAAGAAATTCAAAAAGAGATAAATAAGAAATAGATAAAGGTAGGTACGTAACATGGAAGAGAAATGGTTAGTTGGTGTTGACCTTGGTGGTACAACGATTAAATTAGCATTTATTAATGTGTACGGTGAAATTTTACATAAGTGGGAAATCCCTACGAATACAAATGAACAAGGAAAACATATTACACTTGATGTAGCGAAAGCTATTGATAAAAAGTTAGAAGAATTAGGTGAATTAAAAAGTAAGCTAATTGGTATTGGTATGGGAGCTCCTGGTCCTGTACATGTGGCATCTGGAATGATTTATGAAGCGGTTAATTTAGGATGGAAAAACTATCCGTTAAAAGATTTACTAGAAGTAGAAACGGGATTACCTGTTGTTATTGATAATGATGCAAACTTAGCGGCGCTTGGTGAAATGTGGAAAGGTGCTGGTGAAGGAGCAAAAGATTTAATTTGTATGACACTTGGCACTGGTGTTGGTGGTGGTGTTATCGCCAATGGTGAGATTGTACATGGTATAAGCGGTGCTGCTGGTGAGATTGGACATATTACAGTTGTTACAGAGAACGCTTTTCCATGTAATTGCGGGAAGTCGGGTTGTTTAGAAACGGTAGCCTCTGCAACAGGTATTGTACGTGTTGCTATGCAACAAATACAAGAGACAGATAAAGAAAGTGTTTTACGTTCTATGTTAGCAGAAGAAGGGCTTATTACATCAAAAGATGTGTTTGAAGCGCTTGGACAAGGTGACGAACTAGCAGGTGAAGTAGTGGAAAAAGTAGCTTCTTATTTAGGATTAGCTGTAGCGAACCTTGCTAGTACGTTGAACCCAGAGAAAATCGTAATTGGTGGTGGCGTATCTAAAGCTGGAGACGCACTATTAGAGCCAATTCAACGTTATTTCGAGCAATATGCTTTCTCTCGTGCTGTAAAGAGCACAAAGTTAGCAATTGCAATACTTGGTAATGATGCAGGTGTAATTGGAGGAGCGTGGCTTGTAAAAAAGCACAAATACGAGGCGAAGATGATATAAGTTGTGAATAATGAAAAGAGGAAGGGGCCCCCTTCCTCTTTTTATGCAAGATCTTGTTGGAGAATAAAAATGTAAATGGATTAAGCTGGTGGGTACCCATTATATAGAACAGTCATGATTGTAAACCATCCGAAAACAAGTACGGTTGCAATAGCGAAGCCGCCCGCGAATAAGTTTTTTTCGCGAAGTGTTCTAAGCGTAGCAAATACAGCTAACAGAGTGACTAGCGTAAAAATAATAACAAGGCCCATACAATATCCTCCTCTGTCTACTCATTCCTTAGAATGAGTTTCTAGAATATTTACTCTTTTATATTGTACATGTTTTAAAAATGATTGTCGAGATAACACGCCTTCTTTTCCTAAGAGAAAGAAATGTTGTATCATTAAAAGTAAATTAAATAACTGGAGGAGATTTTCATATGAAATGGATACAAATGCCTTTAGGCCCATTACAAACAAATGCTTATATTTTAACGAATGATCAAAATGAGTGTATTATTTTTGATCCTGGTCATGAAGGAGAGAAACTTGTTACATATTTACAGGAAGCACAGTTAAAGCCACTTGCGGTTTTATTAACACATGCTCATTTCGATCATATTGGTGCTGTTGATGCCGTGAGAGACGCTTTTCATATTCCGGTATACGTACATAAAGAAGAAGCAAATTGGTTAGGCGATGCAACTGTGAATGGCTCGCAAATTTTTATGATGAACCGCAGTATTACAGCAAAACCAGCAGATCATATTATTGACGAAGAGGGTACATTAACGATCAGTTCTTTTAGTTTTGAAATTTTTGAGACACCAGGACATTCTCCAGGAAGTATCTCTTATTATAGTAAAGAAGCGAATGCTGTATTTTCTGGAGATGTATTGTTCCAAATGAGTATTGGAAGAACGGATTTACCTGGTGGAAGTTTTGCTGAATTAATTGGAAGTATTGAAGAGAAGCTATTTGTATTACCAGATGAAACAGCAGTGCTATGTGGACACGGTCCAGAAACAAGTATTGGATTTGAAAAAGAAAATAATCCATTTTTACAATAAGGAGTCATTATGGGGATGGAGCTCATTTTAAGAGAATGGATGGAAAAAGAAAAGGATCATTCGATTTCATATAGTACGTATATGAACCTCGTATTATATGCAGAGGAACATGGGTATTATATGAGAGAACGTGAAAAAATTGGAAGACAGGGAGATTTTTTTACGAGTAGCAATGTATCTTCTGTATTTGCGAAGACTTTTGCTAAGTTTTTTATTCGGCTTGTTGAAAAGGGAGAAGTTTTTCCAAATATTTGTGAGATTGGTGGGGGAACAGGAAAGTTTGCCTATGATGTTTTACAAGAATGGAAACAATTATCTCCGGAAACCTTTATCAATTTAAACTATTCAATTATTGAAGTGAGCCCTTTTCATAGAAGGCTACAACAGGAGAGGCTTTGCTTATTTGATAATGTGTCGTATTATACATCTTATATTGAAATGGGAGAGTCTTTCGAAGGAATTATTTTTTCGAATGAATTATTTGATGCGTTTCCTGTTGAGATAGTTGAGAAAAGAAATGGAATTTTGTATGAAGTACGTATCACGTATACAGATGAGGGAAACCTTACAGAAGTATTTAGACCGATAGAGAAAAGAGTCGGTCGTTACTTATTGAAATATAACATTCATATTGCTGAGGGACAGCGCTTTGAAGTGCCTATTGCAATGGAAGAGTATATAGAAGAGATTGCGAAATGGTTTCAGAAAGGTATATGTATTACAGTTGATTATGGATATACAAAAGAAGAATGGATGCATCCTGCACATCGTGAAGGAAGTTTAAGAGGATATTATAAGCACAAGCTAATTCGTAATCCTCTTGCATATCCAGGAGAAATGGACCTTACTACGCATGTTCATTGGGATGAGTTGAAGATGAATTTTGAGCTACAAGGAATTAATACGATATGGCATAGGAAGCAATCAGAGTTTTTGTTAGCAGCAGGAATATTAGATCAGCTTGCTAGCCATCAAGATACCAGCCCTTTTTCTGAAACTCAAAAACTAAATAGAGCTATTCGCTCTATGATTTTGAACGGAGGATTAGGTAATGCTTTCGATGTTGTTATACACACAAAAGATATGAAGAATTTACTTTTGAATCAATATTTAACAATATGAAAAAAACAAGACACAGTATTTTCTGTGTCTTGTTTTTTAATACGACTTTTAATTATGTAGCATTATATATTTTCTCTCATGATATATATTTATATTAAAGATATGAGATGAAAAATATAGAATACACTCTTTTTCTCTGTCTATAGGTCCCTAACCTAATAATACGCGAACGAGTTGAATGATTGTTTCGTTTTCTACTTTGTAGTAAATTTCCAATCCTTTTCTTTCACTAGAAACGATTTTAGCACTTTTTAACTTTGCTAAATGCTGTGAAATTGTAGATTGTGGCATGTTTAAGCCTGTGTACATTGTAGAAACGTTGCTTGGGCCACGTTCAATTAATCCCTTTACAATACATAAGCGAACAGGATGAGCAAGCACTTTCAATAATTCTGCATTGCTTTCATATAGTTCTATTTCTTTTTGAAAGGTTTCTAACATGTTCTTTTCCACCTCCGTGTGAGCTGTTATACCATACTATACATACCAAAAAATCAAAGAAAAGAAAACAGTTGTTGCAGAAAAAAAGTCCTAAAGTAAAGAAATTGTAAGAAAAGAGACCCTGATGTAAATAAAATAGATAAATTTGCACAGTTTTGTAAAATGACATTTTTGAGTGGAAATTTTGATGCGTTTCAAAAATTGAAAGATATAGATATATTCGTAACACAATTTTATCATGATTTTCTTATTCTTTCAAATGAATATACAAAATTTTTAAAATAATATGACAAAGGAATTATAATGTTATATATAGAATATATAACAGGTTAAAAGAAAAGAAGCTGATTATGATCAGCTTCTTTATGATGATAATGAAATGTTTGGATGTAACTGATACATCTTAGAATAATCAAGTCATCAGTCATTTATTCTAGAGTTCATCTTTTTAAACAACTATTTTATTTCTTGAAGAGTTTTATTATTCGTACACAGCTTCGTTTCTTCCCTTTATGCATTTACAGGTTCTTCTACATAAGAAAGGGCATTTTCAAAATCGGATATTAAATCGTCAACATTTTCAAGACCAACCGATAAACGAAGTAATGAATTAGAAATACCTCTTTCATCACGAGCTTCTTGCGACAATGCTGCATGTGACATTTTAGCTGGGTAGGAAAGAATCGATTCGACAGCTCCTAAACTAACTGCGAAGACAGGTAATTTTACTTTTGATAAAAATTGGCGGAGTGCGTCTTCTGATTGTAAAGTGAAAGATAGGACAGCTCCGGCTGATGTAGCTTGAGATTGTTGAATGTCAAATCCAAGATGTGTTTGTAAGCCAGGATAATAGACATTTTGAACTTTAGTGTGCTCTTGTAAAAAATGTGCGATTTTGTTGGCACCTGCAGCTGAATGTTCGAGACGTACATGCAATGTTTTAATGCCGCGAAGCACGAGAGAACAATCTTGCGGTCCTAAAATAGCACCAAAAGCGTTTTGTAGAAAGCCGAGCTTTTGAGCGAGTTCTTCATCTTTTACGACAGCTAATCCGGCGGTGACATCGCTATGACCAGCAATAAACTTTGTAGCGCTATGAAGAACGACATCAGCGCCAAGATCAAGCGGTTTTTGAAATAGTGGTGTCAAAAATGTATTATCAACAAAAGTAAGAGCACCAATAGATTTTGCAAGATTAGAAACAGCACGAATATCTGTCACTTTTAAAAGTGGGTTAGAAGGTGTTTCTACATAAAAGAGCTTCGTATTTGATTTAATGTTTTCTTTTACTTCTTCCACATTGGTCATATCAACAAATGTATGTGAAACACCATAACGGGAGAGAACTTCAGTAACAATTCGATAAGTACCTCCATATACATCTTCTGAAATAAGAACATGGTCACCTTGTGAAAGAAGGAGAAATGCAGTAGAAATGGCTGCAATGCCTGATGCAAAGGCAAATCCTTTTGTCCCGCCTTCTAATAAAGCAATGATATCTTCAAGAGCTTCACGTGTTGGATTTCCAGATCTACTATAGTCATACTTTCCGAAAGCATCTACATCAAACTGATGGAATGTTGATGTGTTATAGATGGGAACGTTAACAGCTCCTGTGTGTGAGTCATGCTTGTATTGATTATGCAGTAAAAGCGTATCTATGGAATAACTCATATTCTTACACCTTCTTTTACAAGTTTAATTGCTTGCTTTAAGTCTCGAATTAAGTCGTTGCTATTTTCGATGCCGACTGAAAAACGGAGAAGACGATTACACACACCACGTGCTGTTCGAACATCTTCTGGAATATCGGCATGAGTTTGCGTTGCTGGATAAGTCATTAAACTTTCGACACCGCCAAGACTTTCAGCAAATGTAATTAAGGATAAAGATTGTAAGAAAGGATTAATCCAAGTTTCATCTTGAAGGCGAAATGAAATCATACCACCTCTTCCTGGATAAAATACATCTGTCACACCATCTTCATCATTTAAATAAGCAACAATTGCATGAGCGTTTTCTTCATGCTGTTTCATGCGAAGTGCTAAAGTCTTCATGCCTCGAATTAATAGCCATGAATCAAACGGGCTTAAGACAGCACCAGAGGCATTATGATAATGAGCAAGCTCCTCGCAAAGAGATTTCCCTTTCGCAACGACAAGTCCGCTTAGTACATCGTTATGACCGCCTAAATATTTAGTTGCGCTATGAAGGACGATGTTTGCACCTTCTGTTAATGGTTGCTGTATATAAGGTGTATAGAACGTGTTATCTACAATAAGAAGTAGTCCGTGCCTTTTCGCTACACTTGCTACACTTACGATATCAGTTACTTGCATTAATGGATTAGTCGGTGTTTCTATGAAAATAGCCTTCGTTTGAGATGTGATTGCTTGCTCAATTTGTTTAATAGATTGTGTATCTACGTATCTACATCGAATATTCCACTTGTCTTCATGTTCGGAAAATAGACGATATGTTCCCCCGTATAAGTCTTCAGATACGATAAGCTCATCTCCGGAACGGAATAGTGAAAGGACAAGGAGAACAGCCGCCATTCCTGAACTACAGGCATACCCTTGCTCACCGCTTTCTAAGTCTGCAATTGCCTGTTCTAAAAGGCCACGAGTCGGATTTCCAGTTCTTGAATAGTCAAATCCAGTAGATTTACCAATTCCTTCGTGACGATAAGCAGTTGAGAAATAAACAGGTGGATTAACCGTTCCTGTTGTAGCTTCGCTACGGTTCCCGATTTGTGCTAGTTTTGTTTCGATTGTTGACATGTGAAAATTCCCCCTTTTTAAAGTGAACGACTAATTGAAAATAAAAAAAGCCTTCTAAGAAGAAGGCTTTCGGATTGAATAGAGTCTTCTTCTCATCTGTCAAATCTTTCACAATTTGCTGGAATTAGCACCTTATTAACGAATGAATGTTAATGGTTGCTGAGGCGTCATAGGGCCAGTCCCTCTACCTCTCTAGATAAGAATGTTCGTATGAAATTTTATTATGGTTTTAACTTTACAACAAAAGATAATTGAATTGCAACTTTATTTTAAATAATTTTTATTTTTGCGCAAGTGTCATTGACTTTTATTTTAGTGCGTGCTAAATTTATAAAAAATTAACAAACATTGTTAAAAGGAGAACGTATTTCCTTTTAGCTACATAAATAAAATAATAAAGACAAACTCTTATTGAGAGCGGTGGAGGGAAAGGCCCTGTGAAACCCGGCAACCTTCAAACTAAATGTTTGAAACGGTGCTAAAACCTGCAAAACGTGTGTTTTGCATAATAAGAGGAGGAACAATTATGTCCCCCTCTTCAAAGTGAAGAGGGGGTTTTTATATTGATAGAAATGAGGGAGATTCGTGAAATTACTAGATTTATTATCAAAAGGAATTGTAATAGGTGATGGTGCGGTTGGAACGTTATTACATTCGCATGGTTTACAAAGTAGTTTTGAAGAATTGAATTTGTCTGATCCGGACTTAATTATATCGATCCATAAACAATATGTAGCTGCTGGAGCGGATGTTATTCAAACGAATACGTATGGTGCGAATGAAGCGAAACTCCGCATGTATGGTCTAGAAAATCAAGTTGTCCAAATTAATAAAGCGGCAGTGAATATTGCGAAAGCATCAGTAACAGATCGGAATGCAATTTTAGGGACAATTGGAGGTATGAAACATATTGGTGCTGTTACAACGACTGATATAGAGCGAGAATTTATGTTACTTGAGCAGGCAGGTGCTTTACTAGAAGAACAGGTTGATGGATTACTATTAGAAACTTTTTATGATGAATTTGAATTATTGCATGCGGTTAAAGTATTGCGTAAACAAACGAATATTCCGATTGTTGCTCAGTTAGCGTTACATGAGGCAGGTACGACTCAAAATGGGAATGATGTCAATGAAATATTAAAACAGCTTTTAGATTACGGTGCCAATGTTGTTGGGTTGAACTGTCAACTAGGCCCGCTTCACATGACGGAAGCTTTCAAAATGATATCGATTCCTCAAAATGGCTATTTATCAGCATATCCGAATGCAGGTCTCCCGAATTATGTGGAAGGGCGTTACGTATATGAGGGAAGTCCAGCGTATTTTGAAGAAATGACACCGAAATTTATTGAACAAGGTATTCGTTTATTAGGTGGTTGTTGTGGTACTACCCCGGAACATATTGAAGGAATGAAACGTGCTATTGCAAATGTTGCACCTGTAATAGCAAAGGAGACGATTCAAAGGCCTAAAGTGGTCCATACACATGAGAAGCGTTCGAGAGCTCATGTTACTCTAGCAGAAAAGGCAAAGAAACAAACGACAGTTGTAGTGGAATTAGATCCACCGAAAACGTTAGACACGCAGCGTTTTTTTGAAGGGGCAAGAGCACTGAAAAGGGCTGGAGCGGATGCTATTACTCTAGCAGATAATTCATTAGCATCTCCTCGTGTTTCGAATATGGCTATGGGTGCATTATTAACGAAGCATGATATTCCAGTATTGACGCATTTAACGTGTAGAGACCATAACGTCATTGGACTACAGTCTCACTTACTTGGATTATCAGCATTAGGTATGGAGGAAGTGCTAGCTTTAACTGGTGATCCAGCGCGCGTTGGTGATTTCCCAGGTGCAACTTCTGTATATGATTTGTCATCGATAGAGCTCATTAAAATGATTAAAGAGATGAACGACGGACGCTCTATTTTAGGGAAATCAATTGGTCCGGCAACAAGATTTTCTGTTGGAGGTGCATTTAATCCTCATGTAAGGCATTTAAAAGCAGCGGTCAAGCGAATGGAACGAAAAATTGATGCTGGTGCTGAATATTTCTTAACGCAGCCGATATATGATGTTGCTTTAATAGAAGAAGTATATGAAGCGACAAAGCATTTGGAACAACCTATCTTTATTGGAATTATGCCGTTAGTAAGTAAGCGGAACGCAGATTTTCTTCATTTTGAAGTGCCGGGTATTACTCTCCCTGAAGAGATAAGACAAAGAATGGATGGACATGAAACGAAAGAGGCAGCCATAGAGGAAGGGATTCGTATTTCACAAGAGTTGATCGATGCGGCGATGAAATACTTTAACGGTATTTATCTTATTACACCGTTTTTAAAATATGAAATTACAGAACATCTCGTGAAATATGTGAGAGAAAAGCAAGAAGTGAAAGAAGGTATTAATTGATGAAACGAATAGAAGAGAGATTACAACATGAAATTTTAATATTAGATGGTGCAATGGGAACGATGATTCAGCAAGAAGACTTAACAGCGGAAGATTTTGGAGGAGAAGAATACGAAGGTTGTAATGAATATTTAGTAAAAACAAGACCGGATGTTATTTTAAATATTCATAAAGTCTACATTGAAGCTGGAGCAGATATTATTGAAACGAATACGTTTGGTGCAACAAATATTGTATTAAGTGATTATGCATTGTCTCATTTAGATGAAGAGTTAAACGAAAGGGCAGCGCTTTTGGCGAAGCAAGCGGTTAAAGAAAGTGGGAAAGAAGTGTATGTTGCGGGAGCGATGGGACCAACGACGAAAGCGATTAGTGTTACAGGTGGTGTGACTTTTGAAGAGTTAATTGAAGCCTATACAAGGCAAGCGAGAGGACTATTAAGAGGAGAAGTTGATGTATTACTCGTTGAAACGAGTCAAGATATGCGTAATGTGAAAGCTGCGTACATTGGAATTCAATCGGCGTTTGAAGAACTAAACAAAATAGTACCTATTATGATTTCTGGAACAATTGAACCGATGGGAACGACTTTAGCGGGTCAAACGATCGAAGCCTTTTATTTATCGGTAGAGCATATGAAGCCATTATCGGTTGGATTAAACTGTGCTACTGGTCCAGAATTTATGAGGGAACATATACGTTCCCTATCTGATTTATCGGAGTGTTATATTTCGTGTTATCCAAACGCTGGTCTTCCTGATGAAGATGGGCATTATCACGAATCTCCAGCGTCACTTGCTGAAAAAGTAAAACGTTTTGCTGAAGAAGGATGGATTAATATTATTGGTGGTTGTTGTGGCACAACACCAGAACATATACGTGTAATGAAATCGGCGCTTGCCTCGATTAACCCTCGTGAGCATCATGAAAGGGTTGGACATGGAATTAGTGGACTAGAAGCGTTGCAATACGATGATTCTATGAGGCCTTTATTTGTTGGAGAAAGGACGAATGTAATTGGATCGCGTAAGTTTAAAAGATTAGTAGCAGAAGGGAAATTTGAAGAGGCTGCTGAAGTGGCAAGAGCGCAAGTGAAGAAAAATGCTCATATTATTGATATTTGTATGGCAGACCCTGATCGTGATGAAATAGAAGATATGGAAAGATTCTTGGCAGAAGTTACGAAAGTGTTAAAAGTACCGATTATGATTGATTCAACAGATGAAAATGTTATGGCGAAAGCTCTTACTTATATTCAAGGAAAAGGTGTTATCAATTCTATTAATTTAGAGGATGGAGAAGAACGTTTTGAAAAAGTGACACCCCTTCTTCGGAAATACGGTGCTGCGATAGTTGTAGGGACAATTGATGAAGATGGTATGGCAGTTAGTGCAGAAAGAAAAATAGAGATTGCTAAAAGAAGCTATGAATTACTAACGAAAAAGTATGGTATACGCCCATCTGATATTATTTTTGATGCGCTTGTGTTTCCTGTAGGAACAGGTGATGAAGAATATATAGGTTCAGCGGCAGCGACTATAGAAGGAATTCGTCTTATTAAAGAAGCGTTACCAGAATGTTTAACGATTCTAGGTGTGAGTAATATATCTTTTGGTTTACCACCAGCTGGACGTGAAGTATTAAACTCTGTCTTTCTATATCATGCAACGAAAGCAGGATTAGATTATGCGATTGTTAATACGGAAAAATTAGAACGCTATGCGTTAATTCCAGAGGAAGAAAAACGTCTTGCGGATGCATTATTATTTGAAACGACGAAAGAGACGTTAGAAAAATTTACAAACTTTTATCGTGTTGCCAAAAAGAAAGATGTCGTTATACAAGAAACGCTAACACTTGATGAACGACTGGCAAATTATATTGTAGAAGGTACGAAGCAAGGACTACAAGAAGATCTAAGTCTCGCGCTTACAGAAGGACGAAAACCTCTGGATATTATTAACGGGCCGCTTATGACAGGAATGGATGAGGTGGGGCGATTATTTAATGGTAATGAGCTTATCGTTGCTGAAGTATTGCAAAGTGCTGAAAGTATGAAAGCTGCCGTAAGTTATTTAGAGCCACATATGGAATCTAGTGAGAGTGCAAAAAAAGGGAAAGTATTATTAGCGACTGTTAAAGGAGACGTACATGATATTGGGAAAAACCTTGTTGAAATTATTTTATCAAATAACGGATATGAAATTATTAATTTAGGAATTAATGTTCGTTCGGATCGAATTGTTCAAGAAGTACAAGAAAAGAAACCTGATATTATTGGCCTTTCTGGTTTGTTAGTAAAATCAGCGCAACAAATGGTAACGACTGCTGAAGATTTAAAAGCAGCGAATATTGATATTCCAATTGTTGTAGGTGGTGCAGCACTAACGAGGAAATTTACAGATAATCGTATTTCTCCATCTTATAAAGGGCTCGTATGTTATGCAAGTGATGCAATGACAGGTCTTGATATTATTAACAAATTACAAAAAGAAGAAGAACGTGAAAAGATGAAGCGAGATAAAAAGGAACGCCATCTTCATATTGTGAAACAAGAGGAGAAAAAAATAGAAATTCCCGCAGTTATTGAGCCGTTGCCAAAAGCAACTGTTATGATACCAGATTCGACGAAACGAGTTGTATTACGGGATATTCCTGCCCTTCATCTTGCACCGTTTTTAAATAGACAAATGTTAATTGGACACCATCTTGGGTTAAAAGGAAACGTAAAAAAACTCTTGCAAGAAGGGGATAAAAGAGCACATGAGCTAAATGATTTAATTGATGAATTATTACAAGAAGGACAATCTTGGTTACGCCCAAAAGCGGTGTATCAATTTTTCCCGGCGCAAAGTGATGGACAAAATATAATTATATACGATCCGGAAGATCACACACGTATTATAGAGCGATTTGAATTTCCGAGACAAGGGAAAGCACCATACCGTACTTTAGGAGATTATATACGCCCGATTGGAGATGAGATGGATTATGTCGCTTTCTTATCTGTTACCGTTGGAGAAGGGGTTCGAGATATTGCAGAGGAATGGAAGGCGAAGGGAGATTATTTACGCAGTCATGCGATTCAGTCGTTAGCACTTGAATTAGCAGAAGGACTTGCTGAAAAAACACATATGCTCATTCGTGATCGTTGGGGAATTCCAGATTCACCTGAACTGACGATGGAAGAGAGATTCCGTACAAAATATAGAGGAATACGCGTATCATTTGGTTATCCAGCATGCCCAGAACTTGCTGATCAAGAAAAATTATTTCGCTTAATTCATCCAGAAGAAATAGGTATTTCATTAACAGAAGGATTTATGATGGAGCCAGAAGCGTCTGTAACGGCTATGGTATTTTCTCACCCTGAGGCAAGGTATTTTAGTGTACTATAGTGTAGAAGGGGGAGACGTATGAAAAAAATAGTCTTTACAGGTGGCGGTTCGGCCGGGCATGTAACACCTAATTTAGCAATTATTCCACATTTACAAAAGCAGAACTGGGATATCTCTTATATTGGTTCTCATCAAGGGATTGAGAAAACGATTATAGAAAAAGAAGGAATCCCATACCATAGTATTGCAAGCGGGAAGCTACGTCGTTATTTTGATTTGAAAAATATAAAAGATCCTTTTCTCGTGATGAAGGGTGTTATGGATGCGTACGTAACAATTCGTAAACTAAAACCGGATGTTATTTTTTCAAAAGGTGGTTTCGTATCCGTACCAGTCGTAATAGGAGGGTGGCTAAATAGAGTGCCAGTTTTATTACATGAATCTGATATGACACCTGGACTAGCAAATAAAATTGCGCTCCGTTTTGCCTCGAAAATATTTGTTACATTTGAAGAAGCAGCGAAACATTTACCGAAAGAAAAAGTAATATATACAGGATCGCCTGTACGTGAAGACGTACTAAGAGGAAATCTTGAAAAAGGTTTAAAGTTTCTAGGGTTTTCCCGGAAGAAATCAGTTATTACTGTTATGGGAGGAAGTTTAGGCGCAAAGAAAATTAATGAAACGGTTCGATCGGCACTTCCAGATCTTCTGAAAAATTATCAAATTGTGCATCTTTGCGGAAAAGGAAATCTTGATGAATCCTTACAAAATAAAGAAGGATATAGACAATTTGAATATGTACATGAAGAGTTGCCGGATATATTAGCAGCAACAGATTTTGTTATTTCACGTGCGGGATCCAACGCGATTTTTGAATTTTTAACAATGCAAAAGCCGATGGTTTTAATTCCGTTATCGAAATTTGCAAGCCGTGGAGATCAAATTTTAAATGCTGAATCCTTTAAAAGACAAGGGTATGCATCGGTATTATATGAAGAGGATGTAACGGTGAACTCACTTATAAAGCATATAGAAGAGCTATCTCATAATAATGAGACGTATAAAATAGCATTAAAAAAATATAATGGAAAAGAAGCGATTAAAACTATCATTCAACATATTTCAGAGGCATGATTAAACAATCATGTCTTTTTTAGTAGGATGAAAGATTCCAAGAATTGATATTTTTATGTTACAATAACAAATGGTTAATAGGGAAATTCCAATTGATTAAGCGTGAAAATACGAATGGATTAGGAGTGACTGTGTTGGAGCTAAGTCTCTATGAAAATACTGCACTTATTATATGCTTTGTGTTGTACGTTGGTAGTGTTATTGTTTATATTTCACGGAAATTTTCACAAGAACGAGAGCTTGAAAAATCAGAAATAACAGCTGAACTAGAAATGTTAGCTGATGAAAGTTATAAAAAACAAAAAATAAAAGAAGATCATGAGGCACCCCATCATTGAAACGCAAATAAGTTCTAAGGATGGGGATTTTTTTTGAAAAAATCCCATTAACGCTAAAAAAGGAGTTTCCCCATACATATTTAAGGAGTGAATATAAATGAAATTTTATATTGCTTCAGGATTTCAAAATAAACATCTTGTTCGTTTCGTATCAAGCCAGTTGAAAGAAGTGGGATGGCAGCATACATATGATTGGACGAAAAATGAAAGAGCAACCAATAGAGAACAATTGCAAAAGATTGGTGAAGAAGAACAAGAAGCGATACGAGAAGCTGATGTTTTCTTACTCATACTAGAGGGTGGGAATGGAAGTCATACAGAATTAGGGATGGCAATTGCTTTAGAAAAGAAAATTTATATATATCACAAGGGCAATGAGTTGCAAACGACATTCTACCATTTACGAGAAGTTGATATTTTCGAAGGAGAAATTGAGGGGCTTGTCTCATATATATTAAATAAAGTGGAATGTTAGACGTGGGAATGCAGCGAGAAATATTTCTTGCAAAAAAAGAGTGAAGGTTACCATTAGGCTATTTTGGGCACAGTTATTATAAGTAAAGCATATAAAGGAGTTATAAATATGAAATTAGAAAATGGATGGGAAACAAGTTTTTTAGAGGTTGTACAAAACAGTGAATTTAAGAAAGATGCAATTCTTAGTCAATTGCTTTTTGCGGATAGTGAAGAAGTAGAAGAGCTTGTTGATGATTACGGTTATGAAGAGATTATTGAACGCGAACATGATGATGAGTTAGCAGGAATTTTAGGAGAAGAACTTTTCAGTGAGCTGGAGCGAAACGTATTCTTATCTCCACAGCCAGAAGGAAAACTTATTTCATTCGTAAATGGATTCGGTTTTCATGTGTTAGATTGGATTGTGCTTCTTGAAACAGAATTTGGCATTGATAGCGCAAACTTCACATCGGATGCAGTGAAAATGTTAGAAAAGCGCTTTAGACAGTTTCCCTATATAGAAGAGAAGACAATTTTTGATATGACGTTTGAAGAAGCGATGGATGTATTAGAATCTGTTACAGGATTACAGCTGAAGGGGAAAATGAACGTATAATGAAAAAGAACGTGATAGCTTCACGTTCTTTTTTTTTTACATAATAATAATTTTATCATCTAGCTTTGTTTGTCCAGTAAGAAGTGCATTTAAATACTCTACTTTTCGTATGCAAGCTTGTATATGTCTTTCAACCTCTTGTAACTCTGCTTGGTGATGCGTTTCAATTGGATGAATTTGTACGTTAAATTTTTCGAATTGACTACTATATGTTATTTCTGCATAGCCGCTCATAATATCGGTTTCGTTATGAAATAAAAATTGCTTCGTTTCTTCACAGAATGATACATCCTGAAAGCCATATACTTTTAATGCTTCAATTACTTTGTTAATCATGTTTGTATTCATTTTTTAACCCTCTTTACGAAGTTCTACTTTTATATTATAACATAAAAAATTACGTAGAAAGCGCTTCCAAGTGTATTTTATTATAAACTTTACGTTTCAATCATAAAAATGAAACAAAGAAAAAATAATTGTAAAGAAGGAAGGACTCTTTTATTGTTTCGTCATATATATAGAGAAATAGTGCAATGAAAGGAAATTTTCCGAGGTGGAGATTGTATTTCCAATTTGAGCGCAGTAAAAGAGGTGAGAATCTTGAACTTTGATATTGTAGGACAAAAAGCATATATAAAAGATGGGCCGCATCGGAACCGAATTGGAACTGTAAAGAAAAATGAAAAACAATTAGAATCCCATTTTGCTATTGTAATTGGAGAACAAAGTATTGATGTAGAGCTAAAGGATATCGTGTTAGTTGGAGTAGATGTAGGACAATTTCATAAATGGTGCGAGCAAAATGGTTATTTGTGAAAGGGACGGGCTGTGAGATAATGAAATATATTTGAGAAAAGAGAATATGTTATTATATTCTCTTTTTCTATGTGTGGGGATACGGAAATGAAGTATAAAGAACAAGAGTTTACATTGGAGTTGAAAGAGAACATTAAAGGTATGGAAAAGGAAATCGAGCGAATATCACTTGGATTTTTTAAAGCGTATTCGCATTTATACATAGGGAAAAATATGAAATTAGATATGGGATTTGAAAGAGAAAAAGAGAATCCCTTTGAAATAGGATATTATTCATCAGTTTCTATAGCGATATTAGATGAAGAAGGAGAGATGATTGAATTTTACATTATTCCAATTTGGAGATGCGAAAATACTTTTTTAGGGATGCCAACTCAGTCGAGAGTTTGGGGGAGTAAGAAAGTAGGGGAACTTGTTGATGAATCTTGTTATGAGATTGAGGAAGAGTTAAAAGAGCAACTAGAAGAATACTTGGAGTGATAACTTTCAAGAGAAGATGTATAGAGATGGAACATAATAAAAAAGACGCTAACAGTATAAAGTGTTAGCGTCCTTTTTTATTATGAAGCAATCTCACCAGTTTTTACATCATCTTGATTGTACGTATCCTGATCTAATTCACCAAGCCATTTACTAGAAATAAGACCAGCTGTCATAGAACCACTTACGTTAAGAGCTGTACGACCCATATCGATTAATGGTTCAACTGAGATAACAAGAGCGACAATGCCGATTGGTAAGTTCATTGTAGATAGTACGATTAACGCTGCGAATGTTGCACCGCCACCAACACCGGCAACACCGAATGAGCTAATAGCAACGACAGCGATTAAAGTTAAAATGAATTGTGGTTGTAATGGATCAATTCCTACAGTTGGAGCGACCATCATAGCAAGCATTGCTGGATAAATACCTGCGCAACCGTTTTGACCGATAGATACCCCAAAGGATGCAGCGAAGTTAGCGATTCCTTCAGAAATACCAAGCTTTTCTTTTTGAGCTTCAATATTTAATGGCATTGCACCAGCACTAGAGCGAGATGTAAATGCAAATGTTAATACAGGGAACACTTTTTTCAAATATTGAATTGGATTTAAACCAGATAATGCGATTAATAATAAGTGAATGATAAACATTACGATAAGAGCTACGTAAGATGCTAACACGAAGTTACCAAGTTTTAAAATAGCGTTAATATCGCTACCAGCAACTGTCTTTGCCATAAGAGCTAATACGCCGTATGGAGTAAGACGTAAAATTAATGTTACCATACGCATTACGATTGCATATACAGCATCAAGCATTTTCTTAAATAGCTCTGCTTGTTCTGGATATTTTCGTTTTACACCTATAAAGGCAATCCCGATAAAGGCTGCAAATATTACAACAGAAATTGTTGATGTTGGACGAGCACCTGTTAAATCAAGAAAAGGATTCGTAGGCAACAGTTCTAACAATTTGTCTGGAATTGTTGTCTTTTCAATAGAAGTAAATCTTTCTTCTACTAATTTCAGACGAGCAGATTCTGCATCACCTTGTTGTAATCCTGTTGCTGATACATCAAATCCTGCGCTTGCAGCTATACCGACAGCTGCGGCAATTCCTGTAGTAAGAATTAAAATTCCGATAATAAGACCACTGATTTTACCAAGGTTTTTCGTTAATTGTAATTTTGTAAATGCTGAAATAATAGATACTAAAATAAGTGGCATAACGATCATTTGAAGTAATTTCACATAACCGTTACCAATTAAACTAAACCAGGTATTTGATTCGATAATTACTTTAGAAGTAGGTTCATAAATAAATTGTAATATAAGACCAAAGATAATTCCGACTCCTAAAGCAGTAAATACACGTTTATTAAAAGATACATGCTTACGTTGCATATAATACAATACGCCAACTAAAATGAGCATGACTGTGATGTTAATCCCGACAAGCAGTGTATTCATGTTGATTCCCCCTAATTCCAATGTGTTATATAGAATATAAGGTAATAAAACCTATAAGTCAACTAGGGAATTGCGGAATTAAAAAAAAGATGGCAATTTGCCATCTCTTAATGCCCAGCTCCAGGGACAAGTAAAAATGTTGTGTACCATGTAAATCCGATGAAGAAAACGGTTAAATATGCCCCGAATACGTATATATACATACGCTCTGTTAATTTTAAATAACTTAAAAGTACGAAGAATCCTGTTTGTCCTAAAAATAGTAGTGCGGTCGGATGCATATCCCCTACGTAAAACATAACCGAGAAAATTCCAGTCCAAAAGCCGAGAACGCGAAACATGCGCTCCATGCCATCTCCCTCCTTTTCTAAAAAAGTAAAACCTCTTTTCATTATAGTTTATTTTTCTAACTATTGTAAATATTCATTCATATAAAAAAGAAGCCAATTATAATATTGACTTCTTCTTAGTTGAAAAACTAAATTTGAACTTTATCCCGCATTAACGGGCAGTAAAACTCCCATCTCAAAATTCGGCAAATGCGAGGAAATTAGGTGGGAGATAACTGCCCGTAAAAGCCCGATTGGTTCAATTAATAATCAGTGGGGGAAGAACACCCCCCCACTGATTAAAGTTTCACTTTATAGTTACAAGATTTGCAGCCATCTAGTAGACTATCGTTTCGTGTTAATTCCACGTTCGGGAATAGGATTTCAAAAATCCCCTTCATCATATCTCCGTGCATATTACAAATTTCAGTCGGATGATGCGCAGCAACTTCTTTAAATGGGCAATTGTGTACATCATAGAAAATTTTTGTGCCATCTGTACTTAATTCAAAAGCAGGGGATAAGCCAGCTGTTGAGAATGCTTCTTTTGCGATTAGCATTTTTTGTTCTATCGTCAATGCTTCTGCACTTACATTTAAGCGATGCATATGTTGTTGCATTAATTCTTTGCCGAATTGTTTTCCTGTTTCATATAGCGCTTTTTCACCGGCGCTACCTAAGCTTAGTAGTGAATTAAATGCTATCTGTGCTAATAATTGATAATCGCGAAATGGGAATTGTAACTGGATGACATCTTGAGACAAGACGTATAGTCTGCTTGGTCTGCCGCCTTTCCCAGTTTTTTTTGTTTCTGATTTGAGCATATTAACATCTTCTAATTTTGATAAATGTAAACGCGCCACGTTTGGATGAATGTTAAACTCATCTGCAATTTCTTGTACAGTTACGTAATTATGTTTTTGCGAAATATATTTATAAATGTAATAACGAGTAGGGTCAGATAACACACCTGTAATTTTTAAAGCTTGTTCCATGAGGATCTCCACCTTTATCACTTTATCCAAGATATTAACATTATAATACAGATAAACTTCTATATAGGTAATTTCAGACAATAGTTCAGAAATTGTTCATAATTTCACAAACATATTTTTCCTTTTTCTCTTAGTGAAAATACAAAATCTCTAATTTTTCTTGTGCATTTTTTTATGATATATACATAGTGAGGAGGGAAACTTGATGAATAGTGTCGAGCTTTTTGCAAATATGATTATGAAAGAAGCTTGTAGGGTGCAAGCATCGGACTTACATATTGTGCCCAGGCAGAAGGATGTGGCGATTCAATTACGTATTGGAAAAGATTTAATTACGAAACGGTGTATTGAGAAAGAATTTGGAGAAAAGCTTGTTTCACACTTTAAATTTTTAGCATCAATGGATATAGGAGAGAGGAGAAAACCTCAAAATGGTTCGTTGTACTTACAAATTGATGGACAAGAAGTGTATTTACGCCTTTCAACACTTCCAACAGTATATCAAGAAAGTCTCGTTATTCGCCTCCATTTACAAGCATCTGTACAGCCACTGTCTCATCTTTCGTTATTTCCAAGTTCAGCGGAAAAATTACTCTCTTTTTTAAAGCATTCTCATGGGTTACTCGTATTTACTGGGCCAACTGGTTCTGGAAAAACAACAACAATGTATGCGTTATTAGAAGTAGCTAGAAAATGGCAAACACGTCGCATCATTACACTGGAAGATCCAGTTGAGCAAAGAAAAGACGGTTTATTACAAATTCAAATAAATGAAAAAGCTGGTATCACATATAAAACGGGATTAAAGGCTATTTTGCGTCATGATCCAGATATTATTTTAGTTGGCGAAATTCGTGATGAAGAAACAGCAAAAGTAGCTGTAAGGGCCAGTTTGACGGGACATTTAGTAATGACAACCTTGCATACAAATGATGCGAAAGGAGCGATACTACGATTTATGGATTATGGTATTACAAGGCAAGAAATTGAACAATCATTATTAGCAGTAGCTGCTCAGCGGCTCGTCGAATTAAAATGTCCATTTTGCAGAGGGAAGTGTGCAACTTTATGTAAATCAATGAGGAAAGTGAGACAGGCAAGCATTTATGAACTGTTATATGGATATGAATTAAAACAAGCGATTAAAGAAGCAAGTGGAGAACATGTTACGTATCACTATAAAACGTTGGAATCGTCGGTTCGAAAAGGGTATGCTTTAGGCTTTTTAGAAGAAGATGTATATGTTTAAGAGAAAATGGAGTTTAAGTGATCAAGCATTATTATGTAAAAGATTAAGTGATTTATTAGAGAAAGGTTACTCACTTTTGCAGGCGTTAGAATTTTTGCAGTTGCAACTACCATTAGGAAAGAAATTACAGTTACAGCGTATGATCGAGGGATTGAAAAATGGACAAAGTTTGCACGCTTCTTTTCACCAATTAATGTTTCACTCTGAGATGTTAAGTTATTTGTTTTATGCAGAGCGACATGGTGACATTTCTTTTGCTTTGCAACAAGGAAGCGTACTTCTTTACAAGAAAGATAAATATAGGAAAGATATGATGAAAGTAATGCGATATCCTATGTTTTTATCATTTTTTTTAATGATTATGCTTTCTGTTTTTAACCTCATTTTATTGCCTCAGTTTGAAATGATGTATAGTTCTTTACGTTCTACAGCACCACCACTTACGGAGCAAATTTTAGTTGCAATTAAATTATTACCCTACTTCATTTATATGATTGTTCTTATCGTTATAACGGGATTTAGTATATATATATTTTATTTCCGAAAACTTCCGCCTACTCAAAAGGTAAAGATTATGATCCGTATTCCCCTTATGAAAACATTTCTTATTTTAAATCATTCGCATTATTTTTCCACTCAATTAAGTGGTTTATTACACGGTGGATTGTCCGTACACGAAGCATTAACAATAATGATGAAGCAAAAGTATCATCCGTTCTTTCAGTATGAAGCAGACCGAATTGAGCGGCAATTAATTGCAGGAGAACCGTTACAATCTATTATTGATAAAAGCGGTTATTACGAGAAAGAACTTTCTTATATCATTACGCATGGACAAGCAAACGGTAATTTAGCAAATGAGCTTGGTGATTACAGTGAGCTCATTATTGAAAAGGTAGAACAAAAAATTAAACGTATGTTATTTGTGATTCAACCCATTTTATTTACATGTCTTGGGGTTATAGTCATTTTGATGTACTTAGCGATGATTATGCCGATGTTTCAAATGATGAATTCTATATAGGGGGCATTTACATGCAGAATGAGGAGGGTTTTACTCTTTTAGAAATGTTATTAGTTATGGTTGTCATAACTGTATTATTACTATTAATTATTCCAAATGTAGTTACACAGCGCTCATCCGTCCAAGGAAAAGGATGTGCAGCCTATGTGAAATCTATAGAAGCACAAATACAAGCATATCACTTGCAACATAATAAGATTCCATCAATAGAGGAACTTGAAACAGGAAAGTATATTACTTCAAAAACTTGCCCGAAAGGTGAACCAATCCATATTTCCGATGATGGTACGGTATCAGCTGGGAAATCGTGAAGCAAAAAGGTTTTACTCTTTTAGAAATGCTACTTGTCTTATTTGCTATTTCTGTACTGAGTGTTGTTACGCATTTTAACGTTACTTCATTACATGAAAAACAAAAAGTTGAGCAGTTTTTGAAACAGTTTTCAAATGATATTTTGTATATGCAGCAGTTAGCGATTAAGCGTCAAAAACATTATACGTTACGCTGGTTTAAAGAGAAACATATGTATTATATTTCGGAATCGGAGACAGACCTTTTAATTGTTAAGAGAGAATATGATAAAGATGTCCAAATGGATTTGCATACCTTTCCAAATCCAATGACATATAATCCGAGCGGGAATATTAATAGGGGTGGTACGATTTTACTTTCCTATCGAGGGTATAAATATGAGATTGTATTTCAGCTTGGAAGAGGGAGATTTACGTATCGTGAAGTGTCAAAAAGGATCAGTAATGGTTGAAATGGTTGTAGCGTTAAGTTTAATAATGATGGCGGTATCGTTATTGCTCCCGCAAACATTATTAATTATGCAAGAAAGAAAAAATATAAAAATGAGCTATAAAGCATTAATATTATTAAAAAAAGAAGCGGCCTTATTTAAGTATGAGAATGAGGAAAAGCGAGTAAAAGAGCAAGTCATAAAAGGAATTGTATATTACACATATTGGAGAGGAGATGAAGTTTGTACGATGTGGAAAGATAGGAGAGGAAAAGCGATGGAGCAATGCCTTTATGCAAAGGAAAAATAAAAAAGAAGCGGGATTTACATTAATAGAAATGATTGCATGTTTGTTGCTTTTATCAATGTTCTTTTTACTTTTACCGCGTCTTCATATTATGGGGATAGAAAATACACATTCAAAAGGATTAAATGACTGGGAGTGGGATGTGTTTTTAGGACAAATGCAATTAGAGTTTCGTGAAGTATCAAGTGGGAGGAAGATAGCGCTAGAAAATGGTGGGAATATTTTACGCTTCCAACTTCGTAATGGTGATCAGGTGACGTATGAAAAGTTGAATAGTAATTTAATAAGAAAAGTAAATATGCGCGGAAGGGAATTTATATTACAAAGGATTGAAGCGATTTCGTATAAATTAACACCTCATTTGTTATATATATATGTGAAAGATATAAGTGGTGAAATATATGAAGGCGTGGCTGTGCGCTATAGTGAAATTGAGATAGAAACATGAGAAAACAAGATGGATTTGTAATGCCAGGAACAATTATTTTTCTTATTTTATTCATTTCATTTTTGATGTACGAAACGAATATGTTACTTTCGGATAAAAAATTTTATTCTGAAATAGAACAAAGTTTTTTCATGGAGGAACTTGTTGATCGAGCTATTTCAGATATAAAAAGAGAGTTACAGCAAAAAGAAAAAGAGGATGTTTTTTTATTTCAGTATGAAAGAGGAGAAGTGAGTGGAAAGTACGTCTTTGAAAATGATGTTATTATCATTTCGTTGCAATGTGTTACAAAACAGAGAGTTTTCTATACAGTGAGCTTTCGGTATAGGGAAAAGGATAATAAAATATTTGATTGGGTAGAAGGATAATATGTAAAATATATGGAGAAGAACCATGAGTTTCTATTGTGGAGGGAGTCAATTTCTTTGAGGAAAGGGATAAGAATAATGGTCAAAAGTTTAAATTTTCTCAAAAAAGAGAAAGGTAGAAAGAATATGATATATTCATGCTATCCAATCATTTTTTTCTAGGGAGATAAGGAAATGACAAATAACAATCAAATAGGTGAAAATAAGGAACAAACTATTTTTGATCATAAAGGAAATACGATTATGACAGAGGATAGGGAAATACAAATTATTTCAAAATTCGAAGAACCTCTTATTGTCGTATTAGCAAATGTATTAAGTGATGAAGAGTGCGATGAATTAATTGAATTGTCTAAAAGTAAGATGGAACGTTCTAAAGTTGGTTCATCACGTGATGTAAATGATATTCGAACGAGTAGTGGTGCATTTTTGGAAGAGAATGAACTAACTTCGAAGATTGAAAAACGAATTTCATCTATCACGAATGTTCCTGTAGCGCATGGAGAAGGATTGCACATTTTAAATTATGAAGTAGATCAAGAATATAAAGCGCACTATGATTATTTTGCGGAACATAGTAGATCAGCTGCTAATAATCGTATAAGTACTCTTGTGATGTACTTAAATGATGTAGAAGAAGGCGGGGAAACATTCTTTCCGAAATTAAATCTTTCTGTACACCCTAGAAAGGGAATGGCAGTATACTTTGAGTATTTTTATCAAGATCAATTACTGAATGAGCTTACGTTACATGGAGGAGCACCTGTAACGAAAGGTGAGAAATGGATTGCAACGCAGTGGGTGAGAAGAGGTACTTATAAGTAAAAGTGAGCCAGCTTGTTTGATTACGAGAAAATAGTGAGTATGTTACGTTTTGTTCTTCATAGCATAAGAAGAACAAAACGTTTTTTTATTAAATAAAGTAACATCTTTCGTTATAATAACAAATAATAACGGATAATTGAGAGGAACGAAAATGAAATCTATATACATAACTGGCTATATGGGAGCCGGGAAAACAACAATTGGAAAAGTGTTAAGTAAAGAACTTCATATGGATGTTGTAGATACAGACCAAAAAATTGAAGAGAAGCAAGAGAAGGAAATTCGTGATATTTTTGCCGAAGAAGGCGAAATGGCTTTTCGGGAATATGAAAGTGAAATGTTACGTTCACTACCGGTTCAGAATGTAATTATTACAACGGGTGGAGGGATTATTGAACGAGCGGAAAATCGAAAGTGGATGAAGGAAAATGGAACTGTTGTGTATTTATATTGCGATCCACATGTAATTGCAGAAAGGCTTCGTGAAGATACGACACGTCCACTATTTCAGAAGAAAGATATAGATGCATTTATAACGAAATTTGAATCGCGCCGAGCTTATTATGAAGAGGCTGATATTCATATCGATACGACAAATAAGTCGGTAAAGCAAATTATGAATGAATTAAAGCAAAAGATTAATGAATAAAAAAGTGGACATACTAATCAAGTAGAGGTGATGATAATATGTCTACTAATGATTATGTACGCTTTGTGACACAGCAATTTGTGTCATATATGGATGCTCCAAAAGAGGATCGAAGACAACAGAAACAACAACGTCGTGCGGAGAAAGAGCCATTCTTAAATAAATGGTTTGGTGTTATGCCACTGAGCGCTGCTTTGTTTTATCGAAATGTAAAAAATAAAAGAAAAAAATCAAGCTAACTTTTTCGTAATATGTCTGGCAAAATAAAGATCCCCTAGTGCAATAAGCTGCTAGGGGATCTTTATTTATTGTTGCACAGATTCTTTTTCTTCAGTAACCGCATGTATCTTATTATTTACCCATACAAACCCTATTCCGATGCAAATAGAAATACCCCAGCCAACAGCGGTCATAATAGCTCTCATTTCACCATATCCATCTACACCGAAAACAGAGATGAAATAGATTTTCAAGAAGCTTTTTAATATAAATTGAAGGCCGAAAAATAGTGTTAAATATTGCAGTGCTGGATATATACGACTATCACGATAAAGCTCACGACTTTTATCACGATCATGACCTTGCAGTGCTGAAATATCCGCTGCGAAATATAACATAAGTGGTTTTTTTATAAAGATTGTACATATAACGATGCAGCCAAGTACGATATGATAATATGCATCATTCCATAGCATTCGTTCCGCTGATCCAGATATTAAGTCTACCGTTGTATTAGAAATGAGTGTAATTAAAATAAAGAACCCTGTAACGTTAAACTGTTTTTCTTTTTTAAAGGTATACAGTGTATAAATAATCCCCGGAACAGAGGAAATTAACATTGCGTAATAAGGATCGATATAAGGTTTTGCAAATTTCCAAATGAGGAATGGGAATACGAGATAAAAGACAAGATCTAATATAGCTTTTTTATTTTGATTCATACAAATCCTCCTTAAGTCATACATATATTTTATAATATAATTTCTGAAAATTGTATAAGGTTTAATAAAAAAAAGAAAAGTAGATGATTAGTAGATTAAAAAAATTGTCCCTAGCGTAGTAAGTTTTTTTAGTATATAATAAAGGAAACGCTTTCATTTTTGATTTGTTCACAAAATGGATGGAAAATCACATATTTACTATTGATATGTTACTTTATAATGAAACTAATTAAATATACATGCATACAATATTGTGAAATAAATAACATAAATAATCTATATAAATGTAAACGTTATCAAAAGAGAGGTGGAGACAATGAGTAAATTTTTCTTCAATCATAATCCAGCAACATTAGAGGATGGAAGACTGGTTAAGTATGCTGAAATTATTTATGGAGAAGGTGGCCGTTCTGTATTAGAAAATTTAATGGTGAAGGCATCTATCAGATTACGTGATCGTTATCCGAATAAATCTGACGAACAGATCTCGAACCTCGTAAATCAAGGCATCCATGATATGTTTCAAAAATACGTGAATGAGTAAGAGCAGCTACTGGCTGCTCTTATTTTTTTGTATAAGGATTGTGCCTCTAGCTGAAAATAAAGATGCATTTTGAAACATGCAAAAAGGAGGCGAAAAAGATGAGTAATGGAATTGGTCGTTCAAAAGAGAATCTTCCAACTGATGCAAACCATGTAAGTGCAAAGGATCGTGCATATCAGAAACGTATGACAGAGAAAAAACAGCAAGAGCGTAATGAAGGTAGAGAATAGGCTGGGAACATATCTTAAAAGAAGCTCCTTCAATCTGAAGGAGCTTTCTTTAAGATAGAAAATGATTTGCGGTAACATAAAAGAGACCACCGTTTATAATTTGTATTGTAATGCGTGGTTCGTATTGTTCTTGTAATGCTTGCTTTTCAATTTCATAGCTTTCTGGAAGTTCATCGCTATCTTCGTAAAATCGATTTAAAAGGTCTAAATCGTGATTCCAACGCACTCTCGCTTCTTTTGCCCACGTGTGGTCATCTTCAGCGATTATACTTTTTAAAGCATCCTCTATACGCTGTAAGCCACTTTGTGGCTTAATGATAGGTGAGAGGGTAAAACAAAAGTCAGGTATTTTCGGTGTGAGTTTGATCTCTGCTAAAGTGTCATGAAAGTTTGCAATCATTGTCCCGGAAATAAGATGAATACCGATGGAATGAAGTATGTCTTTTTTTCGGTCGCATTGATAAGATACTTTTATATTTACACCAAGCCAAGGATGAAGGGGGGTATGAGTTGCCCCGCTATGTTTCACTTCCTCATATAAACGTATGTATGAACCTAGTTCTTTTGTTGTTTCAAATATTTGATGCAAACGGGGTGAACCGTAATGAATAAGTTCACCGTCGTTTTCTTCGTTTTCCGGATTTGTAATAAGAGTAAGGCGCATCGGGTTCGGAACGCCTCCTGTTTTTTCAAGATAGTGCCAATAGAAAGGGCGGTTCATTAATAATTTATCCATTTCAATTGTTAACTGCACGTCTAATAGGTGAGGGGAACGTTCTAAAATTTCGCAGTTATTCGCCTCAAAAAAGTTATATAAGTAATTATGAATTTCATTTTGCTGCATAGTCCTGCACCTCTGCTTCATTGCGCTTCGCAAAATCGATAATAGATGTTAAATTTTCCATCTTGATTCGAATTTCACCTTCGCTTTTTGACTGCGCGAAAATTTCTTGAATATGCGCATCAATATTTTTCATGTTGATTCTCGTTAAAATTTCATCGAGTTCACCGATTACACGTTCAAATAAATTAATTTTTTCATATAGTAGTTTTAAAATGTGCTCTTCAACAGTGTGCTTTGTTGCTAAGTTATAAATGTGAACATCATTTTTTTGTCCAAGACGGTGAATACGTCCAATCCTTTGCTCGAGTCGCATTGGATTCCACGGTAAGTCGTAATTAATCATATGGCTACAAAATTGTAAGTTAATTCCTTCACCACCAGCTTCGGTCGCAATTAATACTTGGGCATGATTTTGGAAAAGCTCCTTCATCCAATCTTTCTTCCCGCGCTTAAATCCACCGCGAAATGGAACAGAGGAAATGCCATGTTGTTGTAAGAACCATTGTAAATACATTTGTGAAGCTCTATATTCAGTGAAGATAATGACTTTATCGTCAACTTCTTTTATAAGCTCTAGTGCTTTATTTGCTTTGGAGTTGAACGGAATATGATTAATTTTGTCCATCAGCACATCAATATGTGGGTCCTTTATGTAGTGCTCATTTTCTTTCTGTCTTTTTTCTACATGTTTTTTTAATGAATAGTAAACAGCTTCACGACTACTACATGCTTCCCGTTTTAAAGTTAAGGATGAGAAAGCAGATGTGACGGCATCTTGTCCACGCCAATTTTCAATTTCATTATACAAAGCTTGTTCTTCTTCATTGAATTCAACGAAGATTGTTCGTACATGCCTCTTCGGCCAATCAATGCCAGTGTTATTGCGTCTATTTCGAACCATTACTTTATTGATAAGAGCTTTTAAATCTTCATCGGATTCAGTGGAACGATTTTTGGAAGCGTAATATTCTTCAAAATTAGATTGATTGCCTAAATGACCTGGTTTTAATAAAGAAACGAGGTTGAAGATTTCATCGATTTTATTTTGAACAGGAGTTGCAGTTAGTAATAAACAAAACTTCTTTTTTAATCGCTGTGCAAATTCATAGTTTTTTGTTTTATTATTTTTTAGTTTATGTGCTTCATCGATAATAATAAGGTCATACTCTAGGTTTAAAACGATATCGCGATGCGGTGAACGTTTCGCAGTATCGATTGATGAAACGATGACATCAGCTTGTTCCCAAGAATAACTTTTCTTTTGAGCGACCGCAGGAATAAAAAATTTTGTGTTTAGTTCATACGCCCACTGAGATACGAGAGAAGCTGGAACGAGAATGAGTACCTTTTTTACAAGTCCTCGAACCATATATTCTTTCAAAATAAGTCCAGCTTCAATCGTTTTTCCAAGTCCAACTTCATCTGCTAGAATCGCTTTACCATTCATTTGTTCAATGACATTTTGAGCGACCTCTAATTGATGTGGAAGCGGCGTGAAATGTGATAAATGTTTCGGTGCTTGCAATCCATCAAAAGTAGGGACGAGTAACGATTTCTCTGTTTTATAAGCTAAATGATATAAATCCCAATTTGTCCAAGGACCATCTTCATCAATTCTTTTTAAAAAATTATTTTGCCACGTTCGATCTACGGAAATATCGACATTCATTAAGACTCTCCCACCTTTTATAAACTAAAGTGATTATTAAAAAAATCTTTATTATAAGCCTCGTAATAAGGCGCTATCACAATTACTAAAAGTTAAAGAATAGACAACGATAAAGGTCTAAATCTTAAAAGTTGTATTTAATAGGATTAAGAATAAAAAATTCTAAATTATTTTTTATGCTAGAATATTGATGAAATATAGCGAATAATGTTAGGATAATGGTGTGAAATGTGTGGAATCTTTCGTATTTTATCCAAGAAAGTAACTTTTTATTTACGCTTTCATAAAAAAATATACTGAGATTCCGTATAACCTTATCTTTTCAGAATGAAAATGTTTAGATATGGGAAGCAACTTTTATTGATTTGTCAGAGCATAAGGGGGAAAGAGCATGATTACATTACAACGTACACCGTTATTTGATGTATACGCGAAGTATGGTGGGAAAACAGTCGACTTCGGTGGTTGGGAATTACCAGTTCAATTTTCAAGCATTAAAGAGGAACATGAAGCTGTACGTACAGGAGCAGGTTTGTTCGATGTATCTCATATGGGAGAAGTAGAGGTAAAAGGTGTAGATAGTTTAGCATTTTTACAACGTGTTGTTACAAATGACGTATCTACCTTAAAGGTAGGGGGCGCACAATATACAGCTATGTGCTATGAAAATGGTGGCACAGTAGATGATTTATTAATCTACAAACGTGGTGAAGAAGACTATTTATTAGTAATCAATGCATCAAATATCGAGAAAGATTACGAATGGTTAGCTAGCCATGTAATTGGCGATGCGAAAGTAGTCAATGTTTCTAGTGAAGTTGCGCAGCTTGCAATTCAAGGACCAAAAGCAGAAGGCATTTTACAAAAAGTTGTGTCAGAAGATTTGAAAGAAATTAAGTTCTTTAAATTTAAAAATAATATTCTTGTAGATGGAATTCCTGCACTTGTATCTCGTACAGGTTACACAGGTGAAGATGGATTCGAAATTTACTGTAAGAGTGAAGATGCAGCAAAACTTTGGGAGAAACTTCTTGAAGTGGGAGCAGAAGAGGGCTTAAAACCATGTGGCTTAGGTGCTCGTGATACACTTCGCTTCGAAGCAACACTTCCGTTATACGGACAAGAGTTATCAAAAGATATTACACCGATTGAAGCGGGAATTGGCTTTGCGGTAAAACCAAATAAAGAAGCAGATTTCTTTGGAAAAGAAACGTTAAAAGAGCAAAAAGAAAACGGTGCATCTCGTAAATTAGTCGGCATCGAAGTAATCGAACGCGGTATTCCTCGTACGCATTACCCTGTATTTATAGGAGAAGAAAAAATCGGGGAAGTAACGAGTGGTACACAATCTCCAACGTTAAAGAAAAGCATTGGTTTAGCACTAATTGATGTAAAATACGCAGCAGTTGATACAGAAGTAGAAATTGAAATTCGTAATAAACGCGTCAAAGCAGTAGTTGTTCCAACACCATTTTATAAACGTTCAAAGTAACGGGGAGAGGGGTAGATTTCATGTTGCATCGTTATCTTCCAATGACAGAAGAAGACAAAAAAGAAATGTTACAAACAATCGGCGTTCAAACGATTGATGAGTTATTCTCTGATATTCCAGAGAGTGTTCGTTTTAAAGGGGATTTAAAAATTAAAGAAGCAAAATCAGAGCCAGAGCTTTTAAAAGAGCTATCTCAAATGGCTAGCAAAAATGCGAACTTAAAAGAATATGCTTCTTTCTTAGGAGCAGGTGTATACGATCATTACGCTCCAGTAATTGTTGATCATGTTATTTCTCGTTCAGAGTTTTATACAGCTTACACACCATACCAACCAGAAATTTCACAAGGGGAATTACAAGCAATTTTTGAATTCCAAACAATGATTTGTGAATTAACAGGAATGGATGTAGCAAACTCTTCTATGTATGACGGAGGTACAGCTTTAGCTGAAGCGGCAATGCTAGCAGCTGGTCATACTCGCAAAAAGAAAATTCTTGTATCTAAGGCAGTTCATCCAGAATCAAGAGCGGTACTTGAAACATATGCAAAAGGTCAAAATCTTGAAGTTGTTGAAATTGATCATAAAAACGGTGTAACAGATTTAGAAGTATTACAAAGTGAAGTAGATGATACAGTTGCTTGTGTAATCGTTCAATATCCAAACTTCTTCGGACAAGTGGAAAAGTTAGCTGATATCGAAAAAATCGTTCATCAACAAAAATCATTATTTATCGTTTCTTCAAATCCATTATCATTAGGCGCATTAACACCGCCAGGAAAATTCGGTGCTGATGTTGTAATCGGTGATGCACAACCATTCGGTATCCCAACGCAGTTTGGTGGACCGCACTGTGGTTACTTTGCAACAACGAAAGCATTTATGCGTAAAATTCCAGGACGTCTTGTCGGACAAACTGTAGATTCAGATGGTAAACGTGGATTTGTATTAACGTTACAAGCACGTGAACAGCATATTCGTCGTGATAAAGCGACGTCTAACATTTGTTCAAACCAAGCGTTAAATGCATTAGCAGCTTCTGTTGCAATGACGGCACTTGGCAAACAAGGTGTAAAAGAAATGGCACGTCAAAACATTTCTAAAGCACAATATGCAAAACGTCAATTTGAAGCGAAAGGTTTCACAGTAACGTTCGCTGGACCATTCTTTAATGAATTTGTTGTAGATTGTAAACGTCCAGTTAAAGAAATAAATGATGTATTAATACAAAAGAATATTATCGGTGGTTACGACCTAGGCCGTGATTATAAAGAGCATGAAGACCATATGCTTGTAGCGGTAACAGAGCTTCGTACAAAAGAGGAAATTGACACACTTGTAAACGAAATGGGGGCTATCCAATGAAGAACCAAGACCAAGCACTTATTTTTGAAGTGACTAAAGAAGGACGCGTAGGATATAGCTTACCCAAATTAGATGTAGAAGAAGTAAAATTAGAAGATGTGTTTGAGAGTGATTATATTCGAGTAGAAGATGCAGAGCTTCCAGAAGTATCTGAACTTGATATTATGCGCCATTACACAGCGCTTTCAAACCGTAACCACGGTGTGGATTCTGGATTCTATCCACTTGGGTCTTGTACGATGAAATATAATCCGAAAATTAATGAAAACGTAGCTCGTTTCGCAGGCTTTGCAAATATTCATCCACTTCAAGATGAAAAAACAGTGCAAGGTGCAATGGAATTAATGTATGACTTACAAGAACATTTAATTGAAATTACAGGTATGGATACTGTTACGTTACAACCAGCAGCTGGTGCACACGGAGAATGGACAGGATTAATGTTGATTCGTGCATATCATGAAGCGAACGGTGACTTTAACCGTACGAAAGTAATTGTTCCTGACTCTGCTCACGGAACAAACCCGGCGTCTGCAACAGTAGCTGGTTTTGAAACAATTACGGTGAAATCAAATGAACATGGTCTTGTTGACTTAGATGATTTAAAACGTGTTGTAAACGAAGAAACAGCAGCACTTATGTTAACAAATCCAAATACATTAGGTCTATTCGAAGAAAATATTTTAGAAATGGCTGAAATCGTCCATAATGCAGGCGGTAAATTATACTATGATGGTGCAAACTTAAATGCGGTATTAAGCCAAGCGCGCCCAGGAGATATGGGATTTGACGTTGTGCATTTAAACCTTCATAAAACATTTACAGGTCCGCATGGCGGCGGTGGTCCAGGTTCTGGTCCAGTAGGTGTGAAAGCTGATTTAATTCCGTACTTACCAAAGCCGATTTTAGAGAAAACGGAAAATGGCTATCACTTTAACTATGATCGTCCAGAAGCAATTGGGCGTGTGAAACCATTCTATGGTAACTTCGGAATTAACGTTCGTGCATACACATATATTCGTTCTATGGGTCCAGATGGACTACGTGCAGTAACTGAGTATGCTGTATTAAATGCGAACTATATGATGAGAAGATTAGCACCATTCTATGATCTTCCGTTCGATAGACATTGCAAGCATGAATTCGTATTGTCAGGTCGTCGTCAAAAGAAACTTGGTGTACGTACATTAGATATTGCAAAACGTCTGCTTGATTTCGGTTACCATCCACCAACAATTTACTTCCCATTAAATGTGGAAGAATGTATTATGATTGAGCCAACAGAAACAGAATCAAAAGAAACATTAGATGGTTTCATTGATAAGATGATTCAAATTGCTAAAGAGGTAGAAGAAAATCCAGAAGTTGTACAAGAAGCACCACATACAACAGTAATAAAACGTTTAGATGAAACATTGGCTGCTCGTAAACCAGTTTTACGTTATGAAAAGCTAGCACCTGTACAAGTGTGATTGGAAAAAAAAGAACTCGCTACATGCGGGTTCTTTTTTTTTGCAAAATTGGTGTGGCTAGAATGAAAAAATGTTGAAAATTTATATTTTTTGTTTCATATTGCTGTAAAGATGCGGTTTTATAGGTGATTTTGTTGAAAAAGTCGGTTTGATAAAAGTATTTATTTTTGTTAGAATTTTATTGAAATTAAGAAGATGTGATGAGGTAGAAATTACTCATTTTTATGTATATGTGAAAAAACGAGCAAGACGGGGGTGGAAGCGTGGGATATCGATGTTATAGAATGGTATACCATTTAGAAAATGGAGAAACAATTAAAGATGTAAAAGAATTTTGTTACCGAGACCAAGGGAAAGTGTTAGAAAGAGTAGCGCACCGTGTAATGGATAATAGAGAAGTGACAGCGATTGATAAACAAGGAACAATCATTTCAATAGCGTGTGAGGACATTGTAAAGGTAGAACTTGATTACATAACAGAAAGTTAACCTTGAGTCATATCGAATTATTCGATACAATATACTGTTGAATGGTGAAGAGAGAAGAGAGGAGTTTATCATGGGTAATACACGACACTTTTATATGTTTATTTTAGCGTTTGTTCTTGTTGTGGCGTTAACGATTTATTTAATTGTTGATAGCAGCTGGTACAATACAGTTCATCCAGCATTCCTTCTTTTTATGTATGTAGGAATTGCGGTTGTTAGTTTCGGAATGAGAGACGAAATGTTAGATCGCTTTGAAAAGTGATACATATACGAAAGACCAACAGGAAAATGTTGGTCTTTTTTTCTTGCCCAAAATAGGATATTCCGTATATACTGTATATATAAGGTATGTACAGTATATACACACACTGGAGGAAAACATGAATATTATTATTTCGAATTCTTCCCAAGACCCTATTTATGTGCAAATAAGAAAACAATTAAGCCAGCTTATTTTAAATGGTGGTTTAAAGGGTGGAGACCAATTACCGTCTATTCGTAGCTTAGCGAAGGAATTACAAATTAGTGTAATTACAACGAAGCGTGCATACGAGGAGCTTGAAAAAGAAGGGTATATAGAAACTGTTGCTGGGAAGGGGACTTATGTTTCACGTAAAAATAATGAACTATTAAAAGAACAGCGGCTACGTCTATTGGAAAGTAAAGTAGAAGAGATTGTGAATGAAAGTAAAGTGTTGCAGCTTTCACTGGAAGAGTTGCAACAGATGATTGCGTGTTTATACAAGGGGGAATAAGAGATGTTAGAGCTAAAAAACGTTTGTAAAACTTATCAAGATTTCTCAGTGAAAAATGTAAGTTTTACATTGCCACGTGGATATATTATGGGATTTATCGGACCGAATGGAGCTGGAAAAAGTACGACGATCAAAATGATTATGAATTTAATCAGAAAAGAGAGCGGTGATATAAAAATTTTTGGTAAGGACAATAAGAAAGCCGAAAAGGAAATAAAACAAAATATCGGTTTTGTATATGATGAAAATCATTATTACGAAGATTTAACGTGTGAGCAAATGAAACGGGTTATTGCACCGTTATATAAAAAGTGGGACGAAAAGCAGTATCAATCGTATATGCAGAGATTACAAGTTCCAAAGTCTAAAAAAATTAAAGAGTTATCCAAAGGGATGAAAATGAAATTTGCGATTGCAATCGCACTTTCACACCATGCGGAATTCATTATTATGGATGAACCAACAGCAGGATTAGATCCAGTTGTTCGAAGTGAATTACTTGATATTTTGCAAGAAATTGTAATGGAAGATGAAGTATCCGTATTATTCTCAACGCACATTACAACAGACTTAGAGCGCATCGCAGATTATATTACGTTCATTAACGATGGAGAAATTATATTTACTGGTGAGAAAGATGAATTAATGGAGAATTACGTAATCGTAAAGGGGAGCAATGATTTATTGGATCGAGAAGGAAAAGAGTTATTCGTTGGCTTACGCAAAAATAAATTCGGATTTGAAGGACTCGCAAAGGAAAAACAAGCAATTATAGATTGGTTTGGAAATGAGGTTGTACTAGAAAAACCTACATTAGATGATATCATCGTTTACACTGCGAAAGGGAGAGGTGCCTATGCGTCAGCTCATATATAAAGATTTGTTCTTTTTTAGGGTAACGTGGTTAGTGAATCTAATTGTGCCTCTTGTATTATTTATGTTAGATCCAAGTGGTGAATTGTTATTTTCGATGAGTTGTCTATTTATAACTCTTTCTTCCGTTATGACGTTAACTTTTATGGATGAAAGGAATAACAGTGACATTATTATAAATAGTTTACCGGTAAGCCGAAAGGATATCATAATTGCTAGATATGTTTCCAGTGCAATATTTATTGTTGGTGGCATACTCTCTACGATGTTAGTTGTTTTTCTTGTAAGAGGCATTGTGGTCATTGGTGATATCGGTACCTATCATCCGAATCTATACATTGAAATTCCATGGTATGAAGTAATAAATGGAGCTGTTTACGCCGTATTTTTTGTTGTAACATTCTTTCCTAGTTATTATGTTACAAGGTCAAAGATAGCACGAAGTATAGTGTCAGGAGCATCAATGGTAGTTGGTGGAATTGCTTGGATATTCATAGGAGATGGATTGGATGAAACAACACCTTCATTCATTGAGTGGATTATGAATCCAGTGCATATCGGTGTATTTATAGTTGGAGGAATTATATTAGCTAGTGTCTATATCGCTTCTATGTTTCTTACAATTAAAATTTATGAAACGCGTGATTTATAGAGAGGGGAATTCATATGCAACAGTTGATTTTGAAGGAGTTTTTCTTACAGAAGAAGATGTTTCCTTTCTATTTTTTAATACCTATTTTATCTGTTTTTAGAAATTCCGTAGAACCGATGGGGATTGCAATAGGATTATTTATAACATGTAGTACGATTATATATATTTCTTTTTATTATGACGAGAAAAGTAAAATAGAAAAAGTATTAGTGAGTTTGCCGATAATGAGAAAAGAGATAGTTATAGCTAAATATATTTCAAGCACATTATTTATTATAGTCGGTTTGAGCATAACTTCTATAGTCGTAATATTAGGAAATATTTTGTTGAACAGAGATATAGTTATTCCTGGATATGCAATATTTTCAGCAATAGTAGCAACTTTGATTTATTGTGTAGTAACGATACCTACTAATTACATTGGAGGATATAAAGCTATTACTGTCTTGAATGTGATTATGATTTTTCCTTTAATGGGTATGATTGGCCTTATGTGCAATATTTTTGGTGATGAAATAATTATGTTAAAAGTACTCCACTCTCAAGAGGCTACACTAGCAATGAGTGTTCTTGGTATCGGAGTGTTAGTAAGTATAGTCATATCAATGTTTCTCTCAATGAAAATGTTTCAGGAGGCAGAGTTATAGAAGGGACATTTTCATATTAGGAGGGTAAAACATGATCAAGCAATTAGTCGTAAAAGATATAGTGTTGCAAAGAAAGTTAGGGTTTGCGTATCTTATATGTTTGTTTTTCCTTGCTATTGTTGATTTTCGTAGTGATAGCTTCCTTATGACGATTAGCTTATCTATACCTTTTCTTGGCATGGTACTGTCAATGAGTTATGAGGGGAAAAATAAAAGTGAAATAATAGTAAATAGTTTACCGTTACAACGTAAAGGAATTGTCATAGCAAAATACATATTTGTAAGTATTTTAGTTGCGTTAGGGGGGATTCTCTCACTTTTGGTTGGTTTGATTCAGTTACAAAATGAACATATAACTGGATTTATGCTGTGGGGAGAAATTCTCGGAGGTATAACAGGTGGGCTTGTTTGTAGCATAATTGTACTTCCGATTGAATTCTCAGTAGGATATAACAGTGCAAAACAAATTGCTCCTTTTATCGGAATAGCATTTGGGTATTTAAGTGGACTAATTGTAAGTAACGTATGGTTAGATGTAGAGAATGTTTGGAGCACGAGTCTAGTCGTAAATGTTTGTTTTATAGCTGGGCTGCTTCTTTTATATATCATGTCTATGTTATTCTCAATTCATTTGTATAGTGAGCGTGATTTGTAAGAGAGAGGAGAATAGTGTTGAAACAACTAATTTTAAAAGATTTCATCATTCAATGGAAATTTTTAATTTGGTACATATTGTATCCTGTTTTCTTTTATATGGCTTTAACAGATACGGAAAATCTGTTCATAATTATGTCAGTAATTATTACAATTGGGGCAACAGTAAAAACATTTGAAGCAGATAGTAAAAATGAGAGTGAAGTTATAGTAAGTAGTTTGCCAATATTCAGAAAACAAATTGTGTATGCGAAATATATAGTAGCAATTATTATTCTCTTTATAAGCGTAACGGTCGGTTGTTTCACGATGGGAATGAAGAATGGGGTTAACCTATTTGAATTTATTGAAACGACAATGGTTGCTAGTATTAGCTTTATTTTAGTGTATTTAAGCTTTGTTTTACCGATATCGTTTTGGCTAGGGTATAAAAAAACTATTTTTATTACGATAGTAATATTCATGGCGCCGATTGTTATTTTAGAAACTTTGTTTCAAATCAACCTGGAACAAATTCAACTATACAACAGCGTGTTATTCGTTAGTTCAATTTGCATGTTCATAGTATCTATCTTCGTTTCAGTGAAATTGTATGAGAAGAGAGAATTTTAAAAGGTGCCTCGTAAAAGGCACCTTCTTCAATAACGGCAATACGAGAGCAAAAGTTTATAAACAGAAAGGCTATTAGGCACATCTTTCGGAGTATGTAATATAAAGCTGAAAACGATAACGAAAATGAGAAAGAGGAAAAATAAAAACAGGATCTGCTTATGTATAGAATTTTGCATATAACCCACTCCTTTTTTAGGTAGTATGTCCAAAAGAAAGAAGGATATGAAAAATTTTAGGAGGGAGAATGATGAACAAAAGAAAGTGGTTATATAGAATTGGGGTACTTTTATTTTCAATTGGTCTCATAATAGCAAATTTTTACTCAGATATACCATCGCCATTTCCTAATTTGTATAAAGGGATTGGTATGAGTGTTGTCATAGCTGGTCTGCTTTGTCTGATCGCATCAAATTTCTATAGAAAATCAGAATGAATATAAAGTGAAACTTTAATCAGTGGGGGTCTTACTGCCCGTTAATGCGGGATAAAAAAGGACAGTTACTTCTTTTCAGAAGAACTGTCCTTTTTAAATAACTTGTTCCATAGCTTGGCGATACTCCATATAATCACGATTGTAATGGAGGCAATAATTGACCAAGCGATAGATGCAATTTCAAGTGCCATGTTAGGAAGGAATGTAAGAATGGATAATACTTTATGAAACAGCCATTCTATTATATGAAAACTTATTTGTAATAGAATGACGATCCCGAGTGTAATCCATGTTAACATTTGTTTTCCTTTTTCTTTCCACATGACATTCACCTCACGTTAGCCTAATAATTTTAAGCCAACAGCGCCGCACAGAATGCAGCTTAAGAAGGCAAGGCGACGCCAATCCGCTGACTCGCGGAAAATAAGAATACCGAGAAGTGCACTTCCGGCAGTTCCGATTCCAGTCCAAATTGCGTAAGCAGTTCCCATCGGTAATGTATTCATTGCAAGAGATAAGAAGAAGAAACTTACACCAAAGTTAGCGATTAAAATAACTTTTGGTGCCCAGCCTTTCTTTTCAGTGGCTACTTTCATAAAGAGTACACCAACAATTTCACAAATACCAGCTAGAATTAAAAATACCCAAGCCATTTTATGCGGCCTCCTTCGCTTCTTTTTCTTCTGTTACTCGTTTTAAACCGATTACTCCGAAGAAGATTAAACCGATTAATAATACTTTTACGATAGAGAAAGGTTCTCCGAAGATGAAAATCTCTGTAAGAACGATTCCACCAGCTCCAATTCCTGTAAAGACTGCGTATACAGTGCCGACAGGTAAATCTTTATATGCTCTAAATAATAAGACGAAACTAATTGTAATTAATAGAGCAACACCAGCCCACTCAAGTGGTGCCTCCGCTTTTTTAAGTCCAATAACCCAAAAGATTTCAATAATACCAGCTATGATTACATAAATCCATGCCATATGTCATTTCTCCTTCCTACCAGTCGTTAGGTAAAGGGCTTAAAAACGACGCATTGCAAAGGAGCAATCCGTCAGTTTGAAAGTCCGCGCCAAAATACTTTCCAAGAAGCTTCTAAACGTGTCTCAAAACGATTTAAACCTGCGTATAGTAGTTCAACCATAAGACCGTCAAGTAAGCATAAAAAAGCCTCCAAAGCGTCTTTTACTTCAATGTTATGCAGTTCATCTTGTTCGCTTGCTCTTTTAAACACAGGGAATAAAAGTTTTCCGACATTTTCAATGTGTACATTCGCTTTATCAATAATTTGTTCGCGAAAAGCATCCGGCGGAAAATAAGAAGTTCGTAACCAAAACATTGATTCTTCACTTTCACCAAATCGTTTTGCATAACCTTTTAACAGATTTACTAGCAATTCTTCAGTAGACGATTTTGAAAAATTTTCGATATCGTCAGTGAAGCTTTGTAAATCTTTTTGAAGAGCGGATTCTAAGCATGTAAAATATAGCTCTTCTTTTCCTTTAAAGTGTGCGTAAATCGATGGTTTTTTAATCCCAACTTCTTGAGCAATATTTGCTAATGAAGTTCCTTCGTAGCCGTAGCGTGCGAAATGTGAAAGTGCTACAGCTTTAATGCGGTTTGCTGTCATTTTCATCCCCTACCTACCGTTCGTTAGGTTCATTATATGAGATAAAAAATATAAAGTCAATAGGTGAAGAACTGAAAAAAGAGTGCTATGGTTGGCACTCTTTTCTAGACTGTTTTTCGCTCAATTAAATGGAATGAAAGTTCTTCTGAGTTTCCAATAATGTGTTCGTTTTGTATCTGTTTATGAAATAAAGAAAAAGCACGTGATCCCATTGTGAGCCCGGGATGCTCAATAGTTGTAATTTCTAATGCTTTTGAAATTTCATGGTTATCAAATCCCAGGATAGCGAGGTCTTCAGGTATGCGAATGCCATGTTTTTTTGCCTCTGTTAATAAACCAGCAGCTACTTGATCGTTCGCTGTGAAAATAGCGGTTGGACGATTTTTCATGTTTAAAATACGATGAAGTATTTTTGCCCCGTCCTGCATCGTATAACATTGATGGAAAATCCAATCAGGGTGTACTGTTTTTTCTTCGTGACGAAGAGTATCGGCGAAAGCTTTTTCACGCTCGATTGAATTAACACTTGTTTTTCTTGCTAAACAAATGCCGATTTTTTCATGACCTTTACTGAGTAAATAGGAAGTACCAAGGCGGAATCCTTCGTAATGATCTACATAGACAGATGAAATGAGGGGATGGTTCATTTTTTCACATGAAATAATAGGAGCAAATTTTGCGAACGGTTCAATTTGTTCCCATGAACTCGTGCGAGAGCAAATAATCATCCCGTCAAATTGTTTCATTTTCATCATTTCAAGAACGCGAATTTCTTCAATACTATCGTAATTCGTTTGGCATAAATTAATATGATATCCAGCTGCTAACGCTTCGTTTCCGATTCCTTCAATGATCGTGCTAAAGTACGGAAGATTAATAAAAGGTAGCATAACCCCGATTGTATACGTTTTTCCCTTTATTAAATGGATAGCATTTATATTTTTTGCATAGTTCAATTCTTCAACTGCATCTAAAACACGCTTACGCTTTTCTTCTTTTACGTAAGGATGATTATTAAGAACACGAGAAACAGTTGATATAGATACACCAGCAGTTTTTGCAATTTGTTTTATATTGGCCATATGTATCACCTCTTTCCTTAATTATAAGGGGAAAATAATAAGAATGAAAAAAATCTTGACCTGAAAAGCTTTTCACAATCTATGTTATAAGCATGACTTCTGTTGTTCGCGTAACCTTTTTATTTGGGCGTAAGAATAGTGGGGTCTTTTTTGTATGTCTGCAAAGAATTTTTGTCAGAATGTGTGAGAATAACGTGGAAAGTTTTCGGAGGAGGCGTTTGATAACGAAGCGAATAGTAGAGAGTATAAACGCTTCACTCGTTAAGAGAGCGGTATGAAAGGGCGGAAACAAATTGAAAAAAGGAATCATTTGTTTCGTGTTTTCTAGTGTAATACTTAGCTCATGTTCATTTCAGCAAACGATGCAAGAAGAAAAAACATTTGTAGGAACAACAGGAGGGGCTAAGGACCGTGTTACTGATCCGATTCCGCTAAAGGAACTTCCAAAATATTTTCCGGCGAAGTTTAAAGTTCCAACGTTTTTACCTTATGACATTACGAGTGATGTGCAGGGAGAGGTAAGAACGATGGGAAAGAAGAATGCTGTCTTAACGATTAAATATAAGCAACAAGAGAAAGGAAGGCACGATTATATAGAATTAACAGTGGCCAACTTTTCTTACAGTTTTCCATACCTCGTAGAAGAGAATCGATTTCAAGAACAAATGAAATTGAATAATGGAGCACCTGCTTATTTTAAAAATAAGGATGATTACGAGCGAGGGGACGAATTTGCTACGCTTATATGGAAAGAGAAGGGGATTGAATATCAGCTATTATATCGTAATGTAGATGAGAAAGCTGAAGATGTGATTAAACAAAATCTGCTGTACATTGCGAACAATATGGAATGAAAAAACTAGCTGTATCGTGCAGCTAGTTTTTTGTATATTATTTCTTTTTAATTTTTCCTGACCAAGATTTAAATCCACCTTTTAATTGGTAGAAATCTGTGTAGCCTTGTTTTTTTAAGTATTGAGCTGCACGACCTGTACGGAATCCGCTTTGGCAATATAAATAAACCGGTTGATCTTGGCGAAGTTCTTTGTGGCGAAGGCGAATTTGTGATAATGGAATGTTACGCGCACCTAAAATATGTCCCGCGTTAAATTCATCCGCTTCGCGAATATCGATAAGCTGTGCTTTACGGTAGCCAGCGCGAAATTCATCTTCTGAAAGTGTTTTAATTAATTTTTTCTGATAGAAATACATCCATACAGTGTAGCCGATGAATGCTGCAATTGCGGCTAGTATAATAATCAAGTTTGTTGACACGATTCTATCGCTCCTTTTTTCTTATCCTACTTTCAATATTATAATGCCCATATGTATTTATGCAACAGATTCATTTGTATATAAGAAGAAATTTCGTATTCTTTCACAAATTTTGTCGAATTTGGTAGACTAGAGAATGTGAAAAATAATTGGTTATATGAGGTGCAGGATGGGAAAAGAAAAATGGTGTTATATTAACTCTGGTCAATGTTCACCAGCATTTAATATGGCGTTAGATGAATGTTTATTAAATTGGCAAAGTGCAAAGAAAATGTCACCAACAATTCGTTTTTATGAATGGGAAGTACCAACATTAACAGTCGGGTATTTCCAGCGTGTTGAAAAAGATATAAATATGGATGTAGTTAACGAAAAGAAATATGGATTCGTTCGTCGTCAAACAGGCGGCAGGGGTGTACTACATGACAAAGAATTAACGTACAGTGTTATTGTGTCTGAAGATCATCCGAATATGCCAAAAACAGTTACAGAAGCATACCGAATTATTTCGCAAGGCTTATTGGACGGTTTTAAGGCATTAGGATTAGAAGCGTATTATGCAGTTCCGAAAACAGAAGCGGATCGTGAGAATTTAAAAAATCCGCGTTCAGGAGTATGTTTTGATGCACCATCTTGGTATGAGATTGTAGTTGAAGGAAGAAAAATCGCGGGTAGTGCCCAAACACGTCAAAAAGGTGTTATCTTACAACACGGTTCTATTCCGTTAGAAATAGATTTAGATGAGTTATACGACCTATTTTTATTCCCAAATGAGCGAGTAAAAGAGCGTATGAAAAACATGTTTTCTTCTAAAGCGGTAGCGATTAATGAATTAACAGACCGCACATTTACGATTGAACAGTTAATTAAAGCGTTTGAAACTGGATTTGAAAAAGGTTTAGATATAGAGCTTGTGCCGTATGAACTAACAGAAGAACAGCTTCATGAAGTTCAAACTTTAGCAAAAGAGAAGTATGAAAGTAATGAATGGAATTATAAAAAATAAGGAGATGGCGACCGCCATCTCCTTATTTTTATAGTAAATTAAGTACTTTTTCTACTTTGATTCCTTTATCTTGTAAAGAACGAAGGCGATTTACAACGTCCATAATTTCTTTGTCGAATGTAACGCTAATACCTTGGCTTTGTAGCTCTTTTTTTAATCCTTCAATAGAATCATCTATGTCGATGCCAAGCTCGTAATCTTGACAAACTTCAATTGTCTTTTTCACAAGTTTAACATAATTTTCTTGTAGTTTTGTATTTGTTTCAGTCAAAGCAGGTTGCTTCGGTTTTATAGGAGTAACCGGTGCTGTCTCTTGCTTTGTAACTGGAGTAGGTACTGCTTTTTTCACAGGTGCTGGAGTAGATAGTTCTATAGCTGCTTCAACACTTACTGACTTCGGCGTTGGTACCGGAGTAGGTTTAGGTGCAGCAGGTGTTTCTACTCGCGTAATAGGCTTTGGAGCAGGTGTAACTGCTTTTGGAGCTTCTACAACTACTTCTTTTTTCGGAGTAGCTTCTACAACTGTTTCTTCTTGCTCAGCAGCTTCTTTATTTTCTTTGCTCCACATAACGCGTTCGACTTCTAGAGAAACATTGTTTTTGTTCATCGCTGTTAATGTAACTTTACCAACCTCAGCGTTCCCAGTGAAATCAACAATTTTATAAATAACACTCTTGTTCCAATCCACGTTTCCGCTCAAAAATAATTCTTCGTTACATTTCGGCGTTAAGCCCTCGATTTTAATTTCTGCGTTTACACCGTTTTCACTGTATACCATAATTAGCGAAGCATTTACATCTTCGTCTGCTAACATTAGTTCACGTACCATTTTGCCGGTGCGTACTTGCGTTTTCTTCTTAACTGACATCTAATTTCTCCTCTCAAAAATTCAGTAATAATAAAAAAATCGTATAACGAAAAATAATTGCTCACGAAGATTTATGATACCGATAATAAAAGCATCACGTCAACAATTAACTTTAATTATTTTGCATTTTTCTTATTTTCTTTATGAAATTTTTCAATTTGTAAAATTATACAGAAGAAAAACAGCCGTTTGAAGGGCTGTTAAAAATTTGATTTTTTGTATAGTAATTTATATAAAATAAAAAATAGGATAGCGATTAAGGCGTTTTGCCAAAAGGTTAGATGATAAATGAGATAAGGTTGTTTTTTAAAATAGACATTTAAAAATACAGCTGAACAAAATGGAGTAGCAAATGCGAATCCAAATAGAATCCTTCTTTTCCAATTCATCTTTTGATTAAAGGAATAGCGCTTTAATAAATATAAAATGAAAAGTATACCTAGTATAATAAGTGAAACGAACAAAGTGGTTCCAGGGATGCTAAAAGCTGGGCTTAATTGTTCGATATTCTTCCCGAAGATTAAAATGAAAGTCGAAACAAGTGCATCTATTCCAAACTGTATAGCAAGAAGTAAGCTAATAACAAAACCGATTAAAGAAGTTTGTTCTAGCTTTGTTTGGGTTGGTAAAGCTGATATAAGTTCATCGCAGTAAGATCGTAAATCATTTCCGAAAATATCATAAGCATTTTTATTTTCTGCTTGTGCTTCGATGAGATGATCTAATATTTCTAATAAAAGTTCTTCTAATTTTTGTTCGGGTACGTTAGATAATCGGAGATATACTAGCATATCACCGTAAGCAGCTTCGTTTTCAGGTGTTAGAAGTTCGCGTTTTTTATTGTTCAATTCAACCATGTCTTTCGCCTTCATCCCTATCACTCCCCTTGTAATAAGTTGTTTACCGTCGTTGAAACCATTCCCCAACTTTTTTTAAATTCTTCAAGTTGTTCTAATCCCTTATCAGTTACGTGATAATATTTTCGCTTCGGTCCCAGAGAGGAAGCCTTTAATGTACCTTCAATAAGTTTCTCTTTTTGCATGCGTAACAATAAAGGATAGATGCTTCCTTCACTTACGAATGTAAAGCCGTGTTTATTTAATTTTGTACTTAGTTCATATCCGTACACTTCTTCTTGTGAAATGATATATAGAATGCAACCTTCTAGTACACCTTTTAACATTTGGCTGTGCATGATTTCACCACCTTTTATCCAGGTAACTTGCCTTGCAAGGTAGCTGTTATCCAAATTATAACAGTCAGTAACTTGCAAAGCAAGTTACTGAAGTGGAAAACTTTAATCTGTGTTAATTTTCATGTGCTTCCCATACTAATGAGAGGAGGGAAGTACATGAAACCATTTATGCCAAAACTCGTTTACTTTGAACCGAGGGCACTCGAATATCCGCTTGGAAAAGAGCTTTATGAGAAGTTTACGAAGATGGGATTAGAAATCCGTGAAACGACATCACACAATCAAATTAGAAATTTTCCAGGGGAAAATGAATTGCAAAAGTATCGTAATGCAAAAGCAACACTTGTCGTTGGGGTGAGGAAGACGTTAAAGTTCGATACATCAAAACCTTCAGCTGAATATGCAATTCCGCTTGCAACAGGGTGTATGGGACATTGTCATTATTGTTATTTGCAAACGACACTTGGGAGTAAACCTTACGTAAGGGTGTATGTGAATCTAGATGAAATCTTTGAGAAGGCAAAGCAATATATGGATGAAAGGGCCCCTGAAATAACAAGATTTGAAGCGGCGTGTACATCAGACATCGTTGGAATTGATCATTTGACACATGCATTAAAACGGGCGATAGAGTTTATCGGAGAAAGTGAACATGGACGTTTGCGTTTCGTTACGAAATATTCGCATGTTGATCATTTATTAGATGCAAAGCATAATGGGAAAACGCGTTTTCGATTTAGTATTAATTCACGTTATGTTATTAAAAATTTTGAACCAGGGACATCGCCATTTGAAGAGCGAATTGAGGCTGCTCGTAAAGTAGCGGGGGCTAATTATCCTCTTGGCTTTATTGTTGCGCCAATTTATATGCATGAAGGGTGGGAAGAAGGGTACCGTGAATTGTTTGAACGATTGTACAATGCGTTAAAAGACATGACGATACCAAATTTAACGTTCGAATTAATTCAACATCGTTTTACGAAACCAGCCAAAAAAGTCATTCAAGAACGTTATCCGAATACGAAACTTGAAATGGATGAAGAGAAGCGGAAATATAAATGGGGACGATACGGTATTGGGAAATATGTATATCAAAAGGATGATGTGGAAGTATTAGAAGAAACAATACGAGGTTATATATATGAGTATTTTCCCGATGCAGAAATTCAATATTTTACATAAGGGGAATCTGGATTCTTTTTTTGTTTTATATATTTAGGCTCGTTTCCACCTTGTCACGTTATTCTTTCTGGTGTATCATTTTATTGATTGCTTCGTACGGAATAAGCAAAATGAAATTGGATGGAGGAAACCGATGCCTACCCCTAGTATGGAAGATTATATTGAACAAATTTATTTGTTGATTGATGAAAAGGGTTATGCCCGTGTATCTGATATTGCTGAAGCGCTTAGTGTACATCCATCCTCTGTAACAAAAATGGTACAAAAATTAGACAAAGACGAATATCTAATTTATGAAAAATATAGAGGGCTTGTATTAACATCAAAAGGTAAAAAAATCGGAGAACGTCTCGTATATCGTCATGAATTGTTAGAACAGTTTATGCGCATTATCGGTGTGGATGAAAGCAAAATTTATAATGATGTAGAAGGAATTGAACATCATTTAAGTTGGGAATCAATTGACCGTATCGGTGATTTAGTACAATACTTTGAACAAGATGAAGTTCGAGTAAAAACACTTCGTGGTGTTCAAAAAGCAAATGAAGAGAAAAGTAATTAAGGGGAACGTGTGGCGTTTCCTTTTTTATTTCAATCGAAAAGGACGGGAGAATAATGAAAGCAATTATTTTTGATTTTGATGGATTAATTGTGGACACAGAAACAATATGGTTTCACTCTTTCAGAGATGCTGTTCGTGAATACGGCGGCGAGTTACCTTTAGGGGAATTTGCAAAATGTATTGGAACGACAGATGAAGTGCTTTATGCATATTTAAAAGAGCAATTAAAAGAAAAATTTAACGAGCATGCATTAAAGGGAAAAGTAACAACTTTACATAAAGAGAAAATGAAAATACCAAAAGCGCGTGACGGGGTAAAAGAATATTTAGAAGAAGCGAAAGAACTTGGATTGAAAATCGCATTAGCCTCTAGTTCATCTAGGGAGTGGGTCGTTCGTTTTTTAGAAGAGCTACAAATTAGAGATTATTTTGAAGTGATTAAAACGCGAGAAGATGTAGAGAAGGTAAAACCAGATCCAGCTCTTTATAAAGTTACGATAGAAGAATTAGAAATTGAACCATCAGAAGCTGTTGTATTTGAAGATTCATTGAATGGATTGAAAGCAGCGGTGGCAGCAGGATTAAAGTGTGTCGTCGTACCTAATGATGTGACAAGAAATTTGCAATTTGAAAACCATCACCTTCGTATCGAAAGTATGAAAGAGAAAAGTTTGAAAGAAGTGCTTCAACATCTAAAGTGAAACTTTAATCAGTAGGGTTTTTCGCATCTTCCACTGATTATTAGCCCCGCACCAACCGGGATAAAAAAAGACCGTATTTCCTAAAAGGAAGCACGGTCTTTCTTTTTGTTTTTTTTACCTTCAATGACAGTTAAATGAGATTGTTTTCTTTTTCTTTTCAACGATGGAGAATTACCCTTTTTCCCCTTGTCATCAGAAGCATTTCGTTTCAAGAAAGAATTGCTTAGGGGTGCTACATTTTGTTTCCCGTGTTTGCGGTTCGATTGTTTCGCTGCACGCTTATATGAGCTTTGCGAATTTGCAGAACCACTAGAGTTTGTAAACATTTTGTAGAGTAAGTAAAAGATACCGACGACAGCTAACATGATACCAATGTTTTTCAATACTTCCATTGGATTTGTAATAACAGATGAAACAAGGCCGAATATTGCCAATCCGATAATAAGCACAAATATAGCGAATGTAAACGAACGACCGTTCATAAGGGACACCTCCTAAAAACATATATTAAAATTAGTATATTAACGATGAGGAAAGGAGTTGAACACCATTTTTAAATAATTATTGTTTGTTTTCTAAACGTAATAATTCTTCAAACGATGCGATTGCAACTTCCGCTTGATCATCTGTTGGTTCTTTCGTTGTTAATAGTTGCAGCCATAATCCTGGATATCCAAGTACTCGTAAAACAGGGACATCTCGTAATCGATTGGTAAATTGTAATACTTCAAAAGAAATACCGAGAACAACTGGAATTAATAAAATTCGGTTTACTACCCTTGCCCAAAGCGGATCTGTAGGGACGAGGAAATAGACAAACATTCCAATAATGACTGTAAATATAATAAAGCTACTGCCACAGCGATAATGGAGGCGAGTTTGCTTTTGAACATTTTCTACAGTCAGTGGAAGATTATTCTCATAAGCATTGATTACTTTATGTTCCGCACCGTGGTACTGAAATACCCGCTTAATAAGTGGGGTTAAAGAAATGAAGTATATATAGCTCAATAATAGCATGAGCTTAATGACACTTTCGACAATGATTTGCCCTGTATGAGATGGGAAAATCGGTCTCGTTAATTCAGCTAAAAGTGCAGGAACTGCTGTGAAAATTACTTTACCAAATATGAACGATAAAACGCCAACTGCTGCAACTCCTAATACCATCGTTAATTTTGATTGTTCTTCTTTTTTATTTGCAAGTTGTTCATCTTCTTCTGGGTGGACATCAAATCGTTCTGAAGCAAAGTTTAAATGTTTCGCTCCATTCGCACTTGCATCCACAATAGCGGCAATACCTCGTAAAAATGGAATTTTCTTTAGTAGAGATAATGCTTTATTACGAACGCGTGGTAAACGATAAAATTCAATCGATTTATCTTTACGACGAACCGCTGTAACAGTATATTCTCTACCGCCAAACATAACTCCTTCTATGACTGCCTGCCCGCCATATATTTGTTTTGACTCTTCTGCCATGTTAACACCAACCTGTATTTGTTTCTCTCTTATGTAGAAAAAGAGGCAATTGTCATACTTGGTTTTGTCATCTTGAAATAAGACAATCACCGAGTTTCCTTTATTTTATCGACAAATACAGGCAGATGACAAGGGAAAATGTTACGAGAGTCGGACATTTCTTATTCTTTTTATAGACAAATTTTGCAGGATTTAAACATGCCTCAAAATAGTTTCGGGCATACTAGTGAGCGGAGGTGTCAATGTGAATCAAGAACAATCAACAATAAGAAACTTTGTACAAATTGGTTTATTTGGTGGCTTATTTTGGGGAGGTATATGGTATTTCCTTCATATATTCTCATTTACAGAAGCTGGACCTAACTATTTACTTTTACCGTTTGCATTTGGAGATTGGAAAGAAGGGGTTTGGGGAAATGTACTAGGTATCGTTTGTATGGGACTTCTTTCAATTTTAGTGGCATTTCTCTATAAAGCCCTTTTTAAAAAGTTTGAAGGAGTATTCCCTGGCGTACTATACGGTTTGTTTTGGTGGGCATTATTATTTTTGGGGATGGGGCTAATGGCACCTGTTATTAAAAGTGCACTCCATTTACCGAAAGAAACAATTGTAACGACAATATGTATCTTTATATTATATGGTGTTTTTATTTCGTATTCTGTAGCATTCGAATCGAATAATACAAATAGAGGAGAAGGGGTCGAGAAGACAAACTATTCAAATAAGTGATTCCTATGTTAAAATGTCGTATAGACATTTTTTAATATTAAGGAGTTTTAAGAAAATGAAAAAGTTACTCCTCGTAAATGGTCCTAACCTAAATCGCCTTGGCGTTAGGGAAGTAAATGTATACGGAAAAGGAACGTTAGCGACGCTTGAAACAGATATGAAACACGAAGCAGAGAAAATGGGAGTGGAGTTAGAATGTTTCCAATCGAATCATGAAGGTGCTATTATCGATCGTCTTCATGAGGCTGAAGATATATATGAAGGGATCATTTTAAATCCTGGAGCATTTACGCATTATAGCTATGCGATTCGAGATGCAATTGCGAGCATTTCGATTCCTGTTATTGAAGTACATATTTCTAACATTCACCAGCGTGAATCGTTCCGTCACGAATCTGTGACGGCGGCTGTTTGTGCGGGACAAATTGTTGGATTTGGTTTTTATGGCTATAAGTTAGCGTTATTTGCATTAATGGAGAAATTGAGGGAGGCATAAAGTAATGGAAAAGATCGAGAGATTAAGAAGTGCGTTTGATGAGGCTGGTATTGACGGTATCGTATTAACGAATGAACATAGCCGTAGATATATGGCGAATTTCACAGGAACAGCTGGTGTTGTACTAATTTCAAAAGAGCGTGCTCTATTTATTACAGATTTCCGTTATGTAGAGCAAGCTAGTAAGCAAGCGGTTGGATACGAAATAGTGCAGCATCCAGGATTAATTCTTGATGAAGTTGCGAAACAAGTTAAAGAACTTGGAATTCAAAAGCTAGGATTTGAGCAAGATACTCTTACATATAGCTCTTACGTAACGCATAATGAAGCGATCGAAGCTGAATTCATCCCAACTTCTGGGCTTGTAGAAAAGTTACGCTTGATAAAGACTGATTCAGAGATTAAGATATTAAAGGAAGCTGCACAGATTGCAGATGCTGCCTTTGAGCATATTCTATCATTCATTCGCCCGGGAGTATCTGAAATTGAAGTGTCAAATGAACTTGAATTTTTCATGAGAAAACAAGGAGCAACATCTTCTTCGTTTGATATTATCGTTGCTTCAGGTCTTCGTTCGGCATTACCGCACGGCGTGGCATCTGAAAAAGTGATAGAAAAAGGAGATTTCGTTACATTAGACTTCGGCGCTTATTACAAAGGATATTGCTCTGATATTACTCGTACGATTGCAGTCGGTGAACCATCTGATAAATTAAAAGAAATTTATAATATCGTTTTAGAAGCACAACTACGTGGTGTGAACGGTATTAAAGCTGGTTTAACGGGTCGTGAGGCTGATGCATTAACGCGTGATTACATAACGGAAAAAGGATATGGTGAATACTTCGGACACTCTACTGGTCATGGAATCGGTCTTGAAATCCATGAAGCACCAGGTTTAGCGTTCCGTTCTGATACAGTACTTGAACCAGGTATGGCTGTAACAGTAGAACCAGGTATTTATATTCCAGGTGTTGGCGGGGTACGTATTGAAGATGATATCATTGTAACAAGTGAAGGTAATGAAGTAATAACGAAATCACCAAAAGAACTTATTATTTTGTAATACACAGGAGGATTTTTTTACATGATTTCAGTAAACGATTTTCGTACAGGTTTAACAATTTCAGTGGACAATGCCCTTTGGCAAGTAATGGATTTCCAACACGTAAAGCCAGGTAAAGGTGCTGCATTCGTTCGCTCTAAACTACGTAACCTTCGCACAGGATCTGTTCAAGAGAAAACATTCCGTGCAGGTGAAAAAGTAGAAAAAGCACACATCGAAAACCGTCGTATGCAATACTTATACGCGAGCGGTGAGTCTCACGTATTTATGGATAACGAAACTTATGAGCAAATCGAACTTGGTGAAAACCAAATCGAGCGCGAATTGAAATTCTTAAAAGAAAACATGGGAGTATCTATTATGACATACCAAGATGAAGTACTTGGTGTTGAACTTCCGAACACAGTTGAATTAAAAGTTGCAGAAACAGAGCCTGGTATTAAAGGTGACACAGCTTCTAACGTAACAAAACCAGCTAAATTAGAAACTGGTCTTGTTGTACAAGTACCAATCTTCATTAACGAAGGCGAAATGCTTATCATCAACACTGGTGAAGGTAAATACGTTTCTCGTGCATAGTAGAAAAGCACTCGTGATTATCACGAGTGCTTTTTTTATAGGAAATAGGGCAGATAGTAAATTGCAGTTATAGCAAAACTAACTGTGACGAGTGAAAGGGTACCCATAATATATGGAGTCAAAACAATTTGAAACGGGCGTATTTCACCAGTTTCAATACCGGTAAAAGTTTTATTCGTTGCATGATCCATATTGTTATTTCTAAAGGTACTCATAATAATTAACCACGTAATTGCAAATATTGCTAGACTGCCAAGGAAAAAGCTCTCCATAAATGACCAGCCGACCATTTTTGAAAAAAGATAAATAATAGCTAATTCTACTACAATTGTTAAACTAATTTTCAATCCTTTCATATTTTCCCCCCTCATTTTGTACTTCCAACCAATTTGAAAAATTCTTGCGTGATACGACATGTAGTGAGCAAGGTGACTTTACTTCTTTCTCAAGTGCAGCATGTTCGCCTGGAAACTTGTTTTCCACATGCAATGAAATATAAGGTAGTTTCTCTTGCGCCTTTAAAGAGCGAATGTTAGTCGTTTTGGCACCAGCGAATACGTATGTGAGTTGTAAGTCTAAGAAAGCAACTTTAAAGATTTCTTTTTTAGCGGCCTCGTTATATCCTTTTCCCCAGTATGGATAGCCGATCCAACTGCCAATGTGAGATTGCTTTTTCTCATAATTAATATGTTTAAGTGTGGTGAGGCCAATTATTTCATTTTCTTCATTTACAATCACTCTTGATAAGGAGTGCTTTTTTCGTTCCTCTTCAATTGCAAAAAGAATGAATGTTTTTGTATCTTCCACTGATTCTACTTTTAGCCCTAATGCATTTTTTACATGTGGATTGCTTGATAGCTCAAAAATCACATTTGCATATCGTAAATCGAGCGGTAATAAAGTAACTTGCTTCATCATCTATGCTCCTTTTCTATTAAATATACCATAAATTAATTAGAATATTCAGTTTTATATTAAGTCGATAGAGAAAAATTATGTTTTTACTTCTGAAATAGACAACCTCTGCATATGGTTGTACAAATATATTCTTTTTCAGAATAAGGAAGTAGTAACTGTTATGGGAGAAGGTGGGAGAATGAAACAGTGGCTAGCGGCAATGGAAACATCCGTGCTTGTTATGGGATTACTTCGGTTGTTTTCAGGAAGCGCGGAAATATTCGCCGCTCTGCTTATGCTTTACGTGAATGATGCGAAGAAAGCATTGTTTATAAATGGTATGTTGGCGTTTGTTGGACCGACCGTATTAATTTTAACAATGACAATTGGCATAGCGAGTGTAGCAAGTGAGATTTCTTTCTTGAAACTCTTTTTTCTAGCGCTTGGAATTGGCTGCATTTTTATCGCGTTGTTGAAATAGTAAGTCGAGTATAGTGGGGAGAAGCTTATGAAAGAAGTATTAGAAGTTTTACCGAAAGCGATGAGACAGTTAGTTGAAGGCTGTAAACAATACGATACTCTAGAGGAAATTCGCGTTCGAATTGGAAGGCCACTAGAGTGTATTGCACATGGAGAAGTGTTTTTCTATGACTATATCGCTACAGCGGAAGATGCAATCCATTTATTGAATAAATTAAGTCAATTCTCAATTTATACGATGGAAGAGGAATTGAAACGTGGATATGTGACACTACGAGGAGGACATAGAATTGGCCTAGCTGGAAAAGTCATTACAGAAAAAAGCGCAGTGAAAATGATTCGAGATGTCTCTTCTTTTAATATTCGTATTGCCCGTCAAAAAATAGGGATTGCTGAGCCGCTTCTGCCATATCTTTATGAATCGCGATGGTTAAACACGATGGTAATTGGCCCACCGCAAACGGGGAAAACAACACTTTTAAGAGATGTAGCACGCTGTATGAGTCAAGGTGTAAGTGCTTCGAAAATTCCTTCATGTAAAGTGGGGATTGTTGATGAACGATCAGAAATTGCGGGCTGTGTGAAAGGAATCCCGCAATATGACTTTGGCGTGCGAGTAGATGTATTAGACGCTTGTCCAAAAGCTGAAGGAATGATGATGATGATTCGTTCTATGAGCCCAGACATATTAATCGTAGATGAAATTGGACGTAAAGAAGATAGTGAAGCGATTATGGAGGCGGTACATGCAGGTGTTCAGCTTTTTATAAGTGCACATGGATTTTCTTATGATGATGTTGTGAAACGTCCATCGTTACAGGCTGTGCTGGAACTTGGTGTATTTGATAGGTTTGTGGAATTATCAAAAGCGAGAGGGCCAGGAACAGTTATGCAAGTGAAAGATAGAGATGGAAAACCAGTATTATCCCATAGAAAGGTTCAAGGCGTATGGTGAAAATATTTGGTGCGGTATTAATAGTTGCTGTTAGCACTTTTTTCGGATTTTCATACGCTAAAAGGTACAGTGAGAGACCGCGGCAACTTAGGTTATTGAAGGCAGCATTGCAATCATTAGAAGCTGAAATTATGTATGGACACACGCCGTTATCTGAGGCTGCAGAGCGTTTAGTCAAACAAATGCCGAAGCCGTTAAATTGGATATTTCAAAGCTTTTCGAAACGGCTAGAGGACGGGGAGCAAACAGTTAGAGAAGCTTGGATTGATAGTTTGAAGGAGAACTGGACGTTAACGGCGTTTAAACAAACCGAGTATGAAATCTTACAACAATTTGGTGAAACACTTGGACAACATGATCGTGAATCACAGCAAAAACATATTCGCTTATGTATTACACATTTGGAGAGAGAAGAAGGAGAAGCGAAAGCATTACAACTACAATATGAAAAAATGATAAAGAGTTTAGGGGTACTAGCAGGGCTACTTATCGTAATTTTACTGCTATAGGGGGGAGAAAGGCGATGTCCATTGATGTTGGATTAATATTTCAAATCGCCGGAATCGGCATTGTTTTAGCTTTCATTCATACTGTACTAAAAGAATTAAAGCGAGAGGATATTGCAAATTGGGTTATCCTTGTCGGTTTTGTCGTTATTTTGTTTCATGTTGCATTTTTAATTAATACTCTATTCGACAAGATTAAAAGTGTCTTTCTCTTCCAGTAAAGGAGGCGGTTCGAATCGAAATTATACAAATTGTCGGATTAGGCCTCGTTGCTACATTTTTAGCTGCTGTTTTAAATCAGCATAAGTCTAGTATTACATCGTTATTTATTGTGTTCATTGGTAGCATGATGTTTCTTCTCTTAATCGATCAAATTCATTCTATTTTACAAATGATTGAGAGAGTGGCGAGTGAAGCGAAGGTTAGCAACGTATATGTAGAAACGTTATTGAAAATTATAGGGATTGCTTATGTCGCTGAGTTTGGTGCGCAAATTACAAAGGATGCTGGTCAAGGTGCAATCGCTTCGAAAATTGAATTAGCTGGGAAAATCTTAATTCTCGTCATGGCAATTCCTATTTTGACGGTTGTAATTGAAACAATTCTCGGTTTTTTACCTACGGGATAAGGGGGAGTGAATGTTGAGGAAGTTTGGAGCTAAGCTATTATTTGCTTGCTTCCTTTTCTTTTCTTTACCGATTGTTGTACAAGCTTCTCCTATAGAAACAAACGTCGTTGATCAACAATTGGATAAGCTCGGAATTGAAGATGTGAAGCAATTTTGGGACGGGCTTGTTACAAAGTATGGAGGCTATTTACCAGAGAGTCAAAAAGGAAGCTTTATGGAGTTTGTAAAGGGAGAAAAAGAGTTCTCCATAAAAGAGTGGATGATAGGTCTACTAAAATATTTATTTCATGAGCTTGTTGCAAATGGAAAGTTACTCGGAACGCTCATTATGCTCACGATTTTCAGTGCATTGTTGCAATCGTTGCAATCTGCTTTTTCAAAGAGTAGCGTGAGTAAAATCGCTGATGCAGTCGTATACATGGTACTTATTATTTTCGCTTTAAATAGTTTTTATGTCGTTATGACATATGCAAGAGAGACGATACAAACAATGGTAGATTTTATACTAGCGTTATTACCAATTTTACTTGCACTCGTAGCAACAGGCGGCGGTGTTGTTTCTGTATCATTTTTCCATCCAATCATCATTTTCTTAATGAATACGAGTGGGCTTCTTATGAACTATATCGTTCTACCACTTTTATTACTTGCAACTATATTAAGTATTGTAAGCACGATGAGTGATCAATATAAAGTTACGAAATTGTCCAAGCTTTTGCAAAACGTTAGTGTTGGGATTATTGGTATCTTTTTGACGGTTTTTTTAGGCGTATTATCTGTACAGGGAACAGCGTCAGCCGTTGCTGATGGTATAGCTGTGAAAACGGCTAAATTTGTAACAGGAAATTTCATTCCTGTAGTAGGAAGGATGTTTACTGAGGCGGCGGATACTGTTATTAGTGCATCTGGATTATTAAAAAACACAGTCGGAATTATCGGGCTCGTTATTTTATGCTTAATTGTCGCTTTCCCAGCGATTCAAATTTTTTGTATCGCGTTTATTTATAAATTCGCAGCAGCAGTATTGCAACCAGTAGGCGGAGGAGCAATTATTCAATGTTTAGATATCATTGGACGAAGTATCATTTACGTATTTGCTTGCTTAGCTATCGTATCATTTATGTTCTTTTTAAGTATCACAATTATTATTGCTGCCGGGAACATTACTCTCATGATGCGGTAGGAGGTGAAGAGTATGCAATTTGTTACAGAGTGGATTAGAAATATTATCGTTTTTTTACTCTTAGCGACAATGCTTCATCTTATTCTTCCAAATTCAAATTTGCAAAAGTACGTTAAATTCGTTGTAAGTCTATTGTTAGTCGTATTAATTTTAACGCCTCTATTTAAGTTGTTACAAACAGATGTAAATGAAGTTATCGCAAATTTCAATGAGGAAAAGTACGTAGCAGATGGATCTGTAAAAAATTCGATAGATTCGAAGAAAAAAGAAATACAAGCTCTAACACGTGCATATAGTTTAGAAGAGATGGCTACCAAAATGAAAAAAGACGTAGGAAAAGAGTTTGAGAAAAAGTATGGTATGACAGTCTCTGAAATACAAATAGTCGCAGTGGAACATGCAGAAGAAGTAAAGTCAGCGAAAGATATTCAATCTGTTGTTGTGACGTTGAAAGAAAAAGAACGTAGTAAAAATGATGCAATCGAAACAGTAAAGCCAATTGAAATTAATATGAAAGAACCTCCAAAAAAAATAGAAGAAACGAATGTAGAAATGAAAGATTTCTTTTCAAGCAGGTGGCAACTAGAGGATAAACAAATCCAAGTTCAGATGGAAGGGAGGACAGGTAGCGTAAATGGACAATAAAGATAAAAATTCGAGGTTCTCATTTTTTCGAAACCTATTAAATGGGGATGGAAAAGAAAGTAATGAGAAGGGGAAAAAGGTAACACCTAAGTTTTTGCTTGTCCTACTCATACTTGGGATTGCGCTTATGTTTTCTAGTAATTTCTTATCACCTAAAAAAGAAGAAGTGCCTGTGTTTAAAGAAAAGACAAGTCAAAGCCAAGATAAAGATGTACCAACTTTCGGTCAAAAAAACAATGATAATATGTCAAATGTAGAAAAATACGAAAAAGCGTATGAACAAGAATTGAAAGCTTCTTTAGAAGAGATAGCCGGAGTAAAAGATGTAACTATTAAAGTGAACTTAGATTCATCTGAAGAAAAAATACTCGAGAAAAATACAGTAAAACGTTCACAAACGACAGGTGAAACTGATAAAGCAGGCGGGAAAAGGGAAGTAGAAGACGAGTCTCTTGATGAAAAGACAGTCATTATACGTGAAGGTGATAAAGAAACTCCAATTGTTTTGCGAACAGAGAAACCGAAAGTACGAGGTGTTCTGGTCGTAGCAAAGGGAGTGGATAATATACAAATAAAAGCAATGGTAAAAGAAGCTGTGACGCGATTATTAGATGTACCAGCTCATCGCGTTTCAGTATCACCGAAAAATTGATAGGGAGGAAATAAAGTGTTAAAAAAACAAACGGTTTGGCTATTAACGATGTTAAGTTTAGTGGTTGTACTATCTGTTTATTACGTAACAACTCCTGATAAAATGAATACAGCAGCACCGGCAACGGGTGAAAAGATGGGACAAGAAAAGCAAGGTGTTGATAAAGCAGTTACAAAAGAAACAACGAAAGAAACTACCAATAAAGAGACAACAAAAGAAAATACAAGCAAGGAAACTACAAATAAAGAAACAGACAAGAAAGAGAATGACAAAAAAGAAACAAGTAAAAAAGAGGCTAGCGTAACAGTTCAATCAAGCGATGAGAATTTTACAGCGCTACGTATGCAAATGGAAGATCAGCGTAGTGTAGAGAAAGAAAAGTTACAAAATGTAATGAAGTCATCAAAATCTTCAGCAGAAGAAAAGAGTAAAGCGAAAGATAATCTTGATGCAATCACTACGATGGAAACGAAGCAACAATTACTTGAGACAGTGATTAAATCTCAAGGCGGATATAAGGATGCTCTTGTAAGAGCTGATGGAACAGACATTAAAGTAACAGTTAAATCGGCAAAGCATTCACAAAAAGAAGCGAATAAAATTATTCAGCTCGTAAGAAGTGAAGGTGGTTCAAAAGATGTAGGTGTGAAATTTGATCCATCAGTAAAATAAATTGAAATTATAATAGGTGTTGCTGCTTCAAATTAGATAAAAGAATAATAGAAAAAAGCTATCGTTTTCGATAGCTTTTTTCTATTTCATCTTTGCAGTTGTATTTAGTATTTTCAATTGGAAACGGGGAAATACGCTGTGAGTAAAAGATTAATGGTTCCTGATGATGTTGATTAGTTTTTCCAGATTTGACGTGAATGAAGAGGACCAATGTCCAAATCACTACGGCAGGCAAGAACAGGATGAGCCATATCATATGTCCGCACCTCACTACAATAAATTTGCTACACTTTGAACATACTATTCTTTTATGAAGGAAGAATGAACGGCGCGTAAACAAAAAAATAATATTTGGTAAAAATATGTTTTTTTACCGTGGATAAAATGAAGAATGCTGAGGGAATTACGTTTTTACACTTTGCAGTTTTGAAAAAGTAAAGAATGTTTTTTAGGAAGTGGTCTTGCCAATTTTGTGTGAAACTTGGTATTATTACTAGGTAATAATTTTTTGGTGGAATAATATTTTTACAGGAGTTTCGATTTATAATAAAGAAATATAAATTGGAATGTTTAAAAAATTTAGCGTAAGATGGGAATAGTAAATATTTCTATTAGTAAATGTCATAGGAATAAATTTTCTAATAGAATACATCGTATTTTTACAGTAAATCAGTTTGATGCCAATCTGTAAAAACGGGACAAACAAGAGTATGGGAGTGGATTTTACATGTTTAAAATTCAAGAAGTTCGTGAATTAATTAAATTAATTGATAGCTCTAATATTGATGAATTTGAATACAAAAAAGACGGTACAACAATCAAAATGAAAAAACGTGGTAATGAAATAGTTACTGTGCAAGCACCGGTAACGAAACAGGTAGTACAGCCAGCAGCATCTGTCGAAGTAGAAACAGCAGTAGCGGCAGCGCAAGTAGAAGCGCCAAAACAAGAAGAGAAGAAAGTTGTTCAAGATGAAAACCTGCATAAAATCACATCACCGATGGTAGGGACATTTTATTCCTCTTCTTCGCCTGATACACCTCAATATGTAAGTGTTGGGGACAGAGTATCGAAAGATTCTATCGTATGTATTGTTGAAGCTATGAAATTATTTAACGAAATTGACGCAGATGTAGAGGGCGAAATTGTTGAGATTCTTGTTAATAACGGACAGCTTGTTGAGTATGGACAACCGCTATTTCTTGTAAAAGCGTAATAAGGGAGTCTTTGTGATGATAAAAAAAGTATTAATAGCCAATCGTGGGGAAATTGCTGTACGAATTATTCGTGCTTGTAAAGAAATGGATATTGAAACAGTTGCAATTTATTCAGAAGCAGACAAAGAGTCACTTCATGTGCAAATTGCAGATGAAGCGTATTGTGTTGGACCAACGATTTCAAAAGAAAGCTATTTAAATTTGACGAACATTATTAGTGTTGCGAAATTAACAGGTTGTGATGCAATTCATCCGGGATATGGATTTTTAGCAGAGAATGCAGATTTTGCAGAATTATGCCGTGAGTGTAACTTGATTTTTATCGGTCCAAGCCCAGAAGCCATTTCAAAGATGGGCACAAAAGACGTTGCACGTGATACAATGAAAGAAGCAGGGGTTCCGATTGTACCAGGTTCACAAGGGATTATTAAAAATACCGAAGAAGCGATCGAGCTTGCTAATCAACTTGGATATCCAGTTATCATTAAAGCGACTGCAGGTGGCGGCGGAAAAGGTATTCGTGTTGCGCGCCATGAAGAAGAGCTTGTAAAAGGAATTCAAATTACACAGCAAGAAGCCAGTACCGCTTTTGGGAACCCTGGTGTATACTTGGAGAAGTACGTTGAAGATTTCCGCCATGTTGAGATTCAAATAATGGCAGATACACATGGAAATGCCATTCATTTAGGAGAGCGTGATTGTACAATTCAGCGCCGTCTGCAAAAACTATTAGAAGAAAGTCCATCACCTGCACTTGATGAGAATATTCGCAAGCAAATGGGTGAGGCAGCAGTTAAAGCGGCGGTAGCGGTTGATTATACAGGTGCTGGTACGGTTGAGTTTATTTATGAATATAAAACGAAAAGCTTTTATTTCATGGAGATGAATACGAGAATCCAAGTTGAACATCCAGTTACTGAAATGGTAACAGGGATGGATTTAATTAAAGAACAAATTCTTGTTGCTTCTGGAGAAAAGTTATCGTTACAGCAAGAAGAAGTACAATTTAATGGTTGGGCAATGGAATGTCGAATTAATGCGGAAAACCCTGCCAAAAAATTTATGCCATCTCCAGGTAAAGTAGAAATGTACTTACCACCAGGCGGATTTGGTATTCGCGTCGATTCAGCTGTATATCCGGGATATTCAATACCACCTTTCTATGATTCGATGGTTGCTAAATTAATTGTTCACGGAAAAACACGTGAAGAGGCAATTGCAAAAATGAAGCGAGCGCTCAGTGAGTTTGTCATTGAAGGCGTACATACAACAATCCCGTTCCATTTGCAATTGCTAGAGCATCCTGATTTTGTAAAAGGTGAGTTTAACACGAAATTTTTGGAAGAGCATGAACTTGTGACGCAGTGATACATTAAAGGAGGTTTTTTTCATGGCTGAACATATGTTAGATATGGGTCAAGATACAACTCTTGGAAAAGTAGAAATTGCACCAGAAGTAATCGAAGTAATTGCAGGTATTGCAGCTGCTGAAGTAGAAGGTGTAGCGGCAATGCGTGGTAATTTTGCTACAGATGTTGTTGAGAAGTTAGGTAAGAAAAATCATGGTAAAGGTGTAAAGGTTGAATTAGCAAACGAAGATATTATTGTTGACCTTTATGTTGTGATGTATTTTGGTGTAGCGATTCCGGTTGTTGCACAAAAAATTCAAGACAATATTCGCCAAGCACTCTTTACAATGACAGGACTTGAGCCAAAAGAAGTGAACGTTCACATCGTTGGCGTAACATTCGAAACACAAAAAACAGAAATCGAACCAGTGTAAGAGTGGAAAAAGGTGCCTAGTAAAATAGGCATCTTTTTTATCGTTTCATTTCTTCACAAATTAAAACCCTCTAATTATTATACTATTTCAAAAAAAAAGAAAAATAAAACGGTATGTTTCATTTTTCCAAAAAACGTACATTGTGATAAGATATGGAACTTGAAGTTAATCTTTTTATTATTTTTCAGCCTTGTACCCCGTGTGTGAAACGATAAATTGTGTTATTATCATTGTATTATAAGGTTGGAAAATCAATGAAAACTGCAAGAGTAAGTGAATTGACGGCTTATAAATTATAATAATATAACAAAACATAAGGAAAGACTTGAAGTATAAAGGAGAGTTACAATGAAACGTAGGACGGCTAGAGAAAGAGCAATGCAAGCATTATACCAAATGGATATTACAGGTGAATTAGAACCGAAAGTAGCGGTGGAAAATACGCTAGATGAAGGCGAAGAAACAAATGAGTTTCTAGAATCACTTGTTGTAGGATTTGTAGACAACAAAGAAGAAATTGACGCAGCAATTCGTCAAAATTTAAAAAAGTGGAAGCTTGAGCGTATTAGTATTGTTGATCGCAGTATTTTACGTGTAGCTGTGTGTGAGATGAAATACATGGAAGAAATTCCGCACAATGTAACAATTAACGAAGCAATTGAAATCGCAAAAACATTTGGGGATGAGGAATCTCGTCGTTTTATTAACGGCGTTTTATCTAATATAAAAGATACACTGTAATTTCTTTAAGGGGGAAACTTAAAATGGTAGCAGTAATCATCAAAGGAAATGAAGTTGCGGAGAAAAAACGAGCACAATTAAAAGAAAAAGTTGTGAAGTTAAAAGAGCAAGGGATTGTACCAGGATTAGCAGTTATTTTAGTTGGAGAAGATCCAGCATCTCGTTCTTATGTAAAAGGAAAAGAAAAAGGCTGTGAGCAAGTAGGAATCTATTCAGAGCTAATTGAACTTCCTGAAACGATTACTGAGGAGCGTTTGCTTGCTGAAATCGATCGCTTAAATGGAGACGACCGCATTAATGGCATATTGGTACAATTACCTTTACCAAAACATATTGAAGAAAAAGCTATCATTGAAAGAATTTCACCGGAAAAGGATGTAGATGGATTTCACCCAATCAGCGTAGGACGTATGATGACGGGACAAGACACATTCCTTCCATGTACACCGCATGGCATTTTAGAATTAGTAAAAGAAACGAATCTTGATATTTCTGGAAAGCATGTTGTTGTAATTGGAAGAAGTAATATTGTTGGTAAACCAGTGGGGCAACTGTTTTTAAATGAAAATGCAACTGTCACATATTGTCATTCTAAGACGCAAAATATAAAAGAATTATCGAAGTTAGCTGATGTTTTAATCGTAGCCGTTGGACGACCGAAAATGGTAACAGCTGACTATATTAAAGAGGGTGCGGTTGTAATTGATGTTGGTGTTAACCGTTTAGAAACAGGCAAACTTTGTGGTGATGTTGATTTTGACAATGTATTAGACGTTGCAGGTTACATTACGCCTGTGCCAAAAGGAGTCGGCCCAATGACTATTACAATGCTTCTTCACAACACTGTGGAGTCTGCAAAGCGTGCAGGTGTTGTTTGTCAATAATTTGAATCGGCTATGAGGAGAGAGAAATGGAGAAACAATATTTAACCGTTACAGCATTAACACGCTATATTAAAACAAAAATAGAGTATGATCCGCATTTACAGTCTGTTTGGTTAAAAGGAGAAATTTCCAACTTTAAATATCATAGTCGTGGTCATATGTATTTTACATTGAAAGATGAAAATGCAAGAATTGCAGCGGTTATGTTTGCGGGTCATAATCGTAACATTAAATTCAGGCCGGAAAATGGAATGAAAGTACTTGTAAAAGGAAAGATTTCTGTTTACGAGGCGAGTGGTTCTTATCAAATTTATATTCAAGACATGCAGCCTGACGGAATTGGAAACTTGCATTTAGCTTATGAGCAATTAAAAGTTCGTTTAGAGGAAGAGGGCTTGTTTTCTCAAGTTTATAAAAAAATAATTCCTCCGTATGCTAAAACAATAGGTGTAATCACGTCGCCAACAGGAGCAGCAATTCGCGATATTATAACAACAATTAAACGTCGTTATCCAATTGGAAATGTTATTGTGTTTCCTGTACTTGTACAAGGGGAGTCAGCAGCTCCCTCGATTGTACAAGCAATTCGTACAGCGAATGAAATGGGAGATATTGATGTTTTAATTGTTGGACGTGGTGGAGGCTCTATTGAAGAATTATGGGCCTTTAATGAGGAAGTAGTTGCAAGAGAAATTTTCACAAGTGAGATTCCGATTATTTCGGCTGTAGGCCATGAAACAGATTTTACAATCGCAGATTTTGTCGCGGATTTACGTGCACCAACACCGACTGCAGCAGCTGAGCTGGCGGTACCTAATACTATAGAGTTACAAGAAAAGGTATTACAAAGAACTCTGAGATTGCAAAGAGCAATGAGAGAGAGAGTACATAAAAAAGAAGAAAAACTGCAAGTGTTACAAAAATCTTATGCGTTCCGTTATCCAAGGCAAGTGTACGAGCAAAAAGAAGAGCAGTTAGACAGGGCTCTTGAACAACTTGTTTTAGCGAAAGAGCGTTATATAGATAAAAAAGTAAATCAATTAAAGCAACTTTCATTTTATTTAGAAAAGCACCACCCATCTCAAAAAATTATACAAACGAAAACGGCAATTGAAACGTTGCAAAAGCAGTTGCAACGTGAAATGCAAACATTACTTCAAACGAAGGAGTTCGTATTTGTGAGAGCGGCTCAAAAGCTTGAGGTATTAAGCCCGCTTAAAGTAATGATGAGAGGGTATGGGCTTGTATACGATGAAGAGAAACAAGTATTAAAAAGCGTGAAAGATGTTAGCCTTGGAGATGCTGTTTCGGTTCAATTACAAGATGGAATACTAGATTGTAGCGTATCAAGCATAGAGGAGCGTGAATTGAATAATGGAAAATAAGTTAAGCTTTGAAGAAGCAATTTCGCAGCTTGAGCATCTCGTTTCTAAGCTTGAACAAGGTGATGTACCTTTAGATGAAGCAATTTCTTATTTTAAGGAAGGCATGGAATTATCTAAGCTTTGTGATGAGAAATTGAAAGATGTACAAGAACAAATGGCAGTTATCCTTGGGGAAGATGGAGAGCTTAAACCGTTTACTGCTTTAGGAGATGAAGCATAGTGACACATATAGCTTTTGATGCTTTTTTGAAAGAGAGTAAAACTTTCGTAGAAGAAAAGCTTGTAAGCTATGCAAATGAATTACAATGTCCAAATGTGCTTCGTGAAGCGATGGCATATTCTTTGGAAGCGGGTGGGAAACGTCTCCGCCCGTTACTTTTATTTGCAACGTTACAAGCGTTTGGGAAAGAAAGAAATCTTGGAGTGGGTGCAGCTTGTGCCCTTGAAATGATTCATACATATTCGTTAATTCATGATGATTTACCTTGTATGGATGATGATGATCTAAGACGAGGAAAGCCTACAAATCATAAAGTATTTGGTGAAGCAATGGCAGTTTTAGCGGGAGATGGTTTGTTGACATATGCTTTTCAAGTTATTATGGCATATGAGCAAAAAGAAATCTCTGCTGAAAAAAAAGTAAGACTTGTACTTGAGCTTGCGAAAGCAGCAGGACCTGAAGGAATGGTTGCTGGACAAGTGGCAGATATGGAAGCTGAAGGAAAACGACTTACAATTAATGAATTAGAGTACATTCATAATCATAAGACAGGTAAACTGCTTGAGTTTGCTGTACTTGCAGGCGCGATACTTTCTGATGCTACAGAAGAGCAAGAAGAGAAGTTACTTGCATTTGCGAAATATATCGGTCTAGCTTTCCAAATTAGAGATGATATTTTGGATGTAGAAGGAACAGAAGAAGAGATTGGAAAACCGATTGGTAGTGATGCTTCCAACGAGAAGAGCACATATACGACGTTATTTACTGTAGATAGAGCAAAATCTATTTTAGAGGAGAAAATTGCGAAAGCAAAAGATTCTATTAGCTCCTTACAATTACAAGATGAATATTTACTATCTATTTGTGATTTAATCGCAAAACGTAATAACTAATATAACAGCGTTTCCATTTGTTGAGTCATTCATCATTTTATGATATAAATGTAGGAAAGGTTTTTCTTTTCTTGTTATTGGCAAAAATATATGTAGATTACATTGCCGTTATCACTTCGTGTTAGCGGCTATTTTTTTCATCACGTAAAGAAATATGATGTATAATATGATAAGTGAAAAAATGGAAGTGTTTTCTGAAAGCAGGACAAGATAAAAAGAATAGAAAAGATAATTTCTTGTGTTGTGTAAATGTTTCTTATAATATTTGACATGTTGACAGATTATGAAATGAAAGTGAGTGATCCATGTGGATCTAACGCAAATTCAAAACCCTAGTTTTTTGAAAGATATGTCTATCAGTGAACTAGAGGGGTTGAGTGAGGATATTCGTAAGTTTTTAATTGAAGAGCTCTCTCAAACAGGTGGACATATTGCACCTAATTTAGGTGTAGTAGAACTCACAATTGCTCTGCATAAATTATTTGATAGTCCGAAAGATAAGTTTTTATGGGACGTAGGACATCAATCCTATGTACATAAAATTTTAACAGGGCGTGCGAAAGAATTCGGCACATTAAGGCAATACCAAGGTCTATGTGGTTTTCCAAAACGCTGCGAGAGTGAGCATGATGTTTGGGAAACTGGTCATAGTTCGACATCGTTATCTGCTGCAATGGGAATGGCTCTAGCACGTGATTTAAAGAAAACGGAAGAATACGTTATACCAATCATTGGCGATGGTGCATTAACAGGCGGAATGGCTTTAGAGGCATTGAACCACATTGGGCATGAAAAAACGGACATGATTGTTATTTTGAATGACAATGAAATGTCAATTGCACCAAACGTCGGTGCACTTCATAATGTACTTGGTCGTTTACGTACCGCAGGGAAGTACCATTGGGTAAAAGATGAACTAGAGTATATATTGAAGAAAATCCCAGCAGTCGGCGGGAAAGTTGCTGCGACAGCAGAGAAAATAAAAGATAGTCTAAAATATTTACTAGTATCAGGCGTCTTTTTTGAAGAATTAGGCTTTACATATTTAGGTCCGGTCGATGGGCATGATTATGAAAAGTTATTCGAAACGTTGCAATATGCAAAGAAAACAAAAGGCCCAGTACTTGTTCATGTTATTACGAAAAAAGGAAAAGGTTATAAACCAGCTGAAAGTGACGTTATTGGAACTTGGCATGGAACAGGATCGTATAAAATTGAGTCAGGTGACTTCGTTAAACCGAAAGAAGTTGCACCAGCATGGAGTGCTGTTGTTAGTGAAACAGTGCTTAAGCTAGCGAGAACGGATGAACGTATCGTTGCAATTACGCCTGCAATGCCTGTTGGATCGAAACTTGAGAAATTCCAAAAAGAATTTCCGGATCGCATGATTGATGTAGGTATTGCAGAGCAGCATGCTACAACAATGGCAGCTGGTATGGCAACACAAGGGATGAAGCCGTTCTTAGCAATTTATTCAACATTTTTACAAAGAGCATATGACCAAGTTGTTCATGATATTTGTCGCCAAAATTTAAATGTTTTCATTGGAATAGATCGCTCTGGATTAGTAGGAGCAGACGGTGAAACGCATCAAGGTGTATTTGACATCGCGTTTTTACGTCACTTGCCGAATATGGTGCTTATGATGCCGAAAGATGAAAATGAAGGTCAACATTTAGTATATACAGCGATGCAATACGAAGATGGACCGATTGCTTTACGTTATGCACGCGGAAATGGACTTGGCGTTCAAATGGATGAAGAATTAAAGGCGATTCCAATCGGTACATGGGAAACGTTAAAAGAAGGCACACAAGCAGCAATTTTAACGTTTGGTACGACAATCCCGATGGCAATGGAAGCAGCTGAGCGTCTTGAACAAGCTGGAGTATCAGTGAAAGTAGTGAATGCTCGCTTTATTAAGCCGATGGACGAAGCATATTTACATGAGCTTTTAGGGAAAAATATACCGATTTTAACGATTGAAGAGGCTTGTTTAATCGGTGGCTTTGGAACGGGAGTAGTTGAATTTGCTTCTGAGAACGGATACCATAGTGCTTTAATTGAACGAATGGGTATTCCTGATCGCTTCATAGAGCATGGTAGTGTAACAAAACTGTTAGAAGAAATTGGTTTAACAACAGATGCTGTTGTAGACCGTATTCATACAATGATTCCATCAAAACAAAAAAGGGCGTAACAAATGAGCGTAAAAAAAGAAAGAGTAGATGTACTATTAGTAGAGCGAGGACTTATAGAAACGCGTGAGAAGGCTAAACGTGCTGTTATGGCAGGTCTTGTATATGCGAATGAAATGAGACTCGATAAGCCAGGGGAGAAAATCTTACAAGATACGGAGATTACGGTGAAAGGGCAAGTCATGCCGTATGTAAGCCGTGGTGGTTATAAGCTTGAAAAGGCATTAGAAACATTTCAACTTGATTTACAAGATAAGGTTATGATAGATATTGGTTCATCAACTGGTGGTTTTACAGACTGTGCGCTTCAAAATGGGGCGAAGTTATCCTACGCATTAGATGTAGGATATAATCAACTTGCGTGGAAATTGCGTCAAGATGAGCGTGTTGTTGTGATGGAACGAACGAACTTCCGTTACGTGACACCGGCAGATTTAGAGCGTGGTTTACCGCAGTTTGCAAGTATTGATGTTTCATTTATATCATTAAGGCTTATATTGCCGGTTTTAAAAACAATGCTTATGCCAAATGGTGATGTAGCTGCATTGATTAAACCTCAGTTTGAAGCTGGACGAGAACAAGTCGGGAAAAAAGGCATTGTTCGTGATAGAAAAGTACATGAAGCTGTCGTGGAAATGATTGTCGATTTTGCTCTTAAGGAAGGCTATAATATCGAAGGTTTAACATTCTCACCAATTACAGGCGGGGATGGAAATATTGAATTTTTAATTCATCTAAAGTGGCACGGTGAGCGTGAGAATGGCGAAAATCATTCTCCGGTTTCTATTGAGCAAGTTGTTACAGAAGCACATGATGTTCTAAAACAAAAAGGGAAAGGGGAATAACATATGTTGTTCCTCTTTTTGTTGTAATCGTATAATGATTGTAAAAACAATTGTGTACAAGTAATGGATTATACGGTAACATAAATAAATGAAGTATACCAATGTTTAAACTATGGTAAGAGATAGTGTGAGGTGCAAATGTATGAATAAAGGTCAGCGCCATATTAAAATCAGGGAAATTATTGCTAACAAAGAAATTGAAACACAAGATGAACTAGTTGATATTTTACGTAATGTGGGGTTTAATGTAACGCAAGCAACAGTATCGCGCGATATTAAAGAACTGCACTTAGTGAAGGTGCCATTACATGATGGCCGCTATAAATATAGCTTGCCAGCAGATCAACGATTTAATCCGTTGCAAAAATTAAAACGAAATCTAGTGGATTCATTTGTAAAATTAGACACGGCAGGACATATGCTTGTGCTAAAAACATTGCCTGGTAACGCTCATTCACTTGGGGCACTCATTGATCATTTAGAGTGGGATGAGATCGTCGGAACCATTTGTGGTGATGATACTTGCTTAATTATTTGCCGTACACCTGAAGATACAGGTGTTGTCTCTGATCGTTTCTTAAATATGCTTTAACAGAAAAATCTTGTTTACTTTCCTCTGTAAAGTGGAAAGTAAACAAGATATTTTTATTGGCGAAAAATACGGATTTTCAAATACAATACATTATTTTTTTTGAATGAAGTTAGAAAATAGGTGGATTGACCCGTAAAACGAATGTTTGGTACAATGGAGCGGGTTAGAAGAGTAATTTATACATACAAACATATAGTATAACTATTTGAATGAAGAATACTGAGAAAAGCCCTTAATAGGGGATTAGTTTATAACGAGGTGAATGGGGCATTGTTATCGGAATTATCGATCAGAAACTTTGCTATTATTGAGGCATTAAATATTTCTTTTCAAAAAGGTTTAACCGTTTTAAGTGGTGAAACAGGAGCTGGAAAATCCATTATTATTGATGCAATTAGTTTGCTTGTTGGTGGCCGTGGTTCAGCAGAATTTGTTCGATATGGAACAGAAAAGGCTGAGATAGAAGGCTTATTCTATGTAGAAGATGACAAGCATCCATGTATCGCAAAGGCAGAAGAGTTAGATATAGAAATAGAAGATGGCATGATTATTTTGAAGCGTGACATCGCTGCGAACGGAAAAAGTGTCTGTCGTGTAAATGGGAAACTTGTTACACTCAGCATATTAAAAGAGATTGGAAAAACGCTAGTTGATATTCATGGACAGCATGAAACACAAGATTTAATGAATGAAGAGCGTCATATGTTTATGCTTGATCATTTTGATGGAAATCGCATTGTTAAACAATTGGGCATATATCAAAATGTATATACAGACTATGAGAAGTTAAAAAAACAGCTGAAATCTTTAAGTGAAAATGAACAACAAATGGCCCATCGTCTAGATTTAATTCAATTCCAACATGAAGAAATTCGTAAGGCGGATTTAAAAATGGATGAAGAATATGAATTGACTGAGGAACGATTAAAAATCTCCAATTTTGAAAAGATTTATAAAGCATTAGGAGATGCGTATCGTTCGTTAAGTGGAGACGGACAGGGATTGGATCACGTAAGAAATGCAATGGGACAAATGGAGAGTATTACGCACTTAGATGAAGCGTATCAAGAAAATCATGATTCTATTGCGAATAGTTATTACTTATTAGAAGAAGTTGCATACCAGCTTAGAGAAAAATTAGATATGATGGAATATGATCCGAAACGTCTAGATGAAATTGAAACACGTTTGAATGAAATCCGTATGTTAAAGAGAAAGTATGGAAATACTGTAGAAGAGATTTTAGCGTATGCTGATAAAATTGAACAAGAAATTTTTACGATTGAAAATAAAGACGTACATATTGAAACGACGAGAAAGCAGTTAACGAAATTAGAAGGTGTTATTGTAAAAGAAGCAACGTTGTTAAGTACTATGCGTCATGAGCTTGCAGATCATCTTACAAGCGCTATTCATCAAGAATTAAAAGAACTATATATGGAAAAAACGAAATTTGAAGTGAGAATTATGAAGAGGGTAGGAAATGTAGAAGAACCTCTCGTGGAAGGAACACCGGTAAAACTTACGGCGGATGGCTACGATCATGTGGAATTTTATATTTCAACGAATCCGGGTGAACCGTTAAAGCCACTTTCAAAGGTCGCTTCTGGCGGAGAGTTATCTCGTATTATTTTAGCTTTAAAAAGCATTTTTTCTAAGCATCAAGGTGTTGCATCTGTTATTTTTGATGAAGTGGATACGGGTGTGAGTGGTCGGGTTGCACAGGCTATTGCGGAAAAAATTTATCGTGTATCAGTAAACTCGCAAGTACTTTGTATTACGCACTTACCTCAAGTAGCTTCAATGGCGGACTCTCATTTATTTATTAGAAAACAAGTGGCGAATGATCGTACGATTACATCGGTTACTGTGTTAAGTACGGATGAAAAAGTAACAGAAATTGCTCGAATGATTTCTGGTGTTGAAATTACAGATTTAACGACAGAGCATGCGAAAGAGTTACTTACGCAAGCGCATCATTTCAAACAGACAGCAGAGGCTATCCAGTAATGGATAGCTTTTTTTTCTCAAATGACGATTTCTTAATTCTTCCGGTTATAAATAAAGCGCTGCAAGGAGAGATTAAAAAGTGAAGCCAAGAGGCTGAATGTGGGGTAGGAGCGAGGAGAGTGAACAAATTGAAATTAGAAAGATTTCGAAAAATAATAGGTCTTTGTCTCCTTGTTTCTCTAGTTTTTATTGGATGTTTTAAACCGCTTCGAACGTTTATTTCATCTCCGAAGCAACTTGTTGTTTTTGAAGGACAACAATCAGAAATAGCATCATTACCAGTTTTTAAGGCTGCATCTACAAATCGTAATGTGTTTACTGTAAGTTCAAATGAACAAGAACTTATGGTAAATTCTCACCAAAATGGTGAAGCTGATATGGTGTTTCAACTTGCTGGATTTCCAGTGAAAAAAGTAAATGTGAAAGTATTAAAAGATTTTAAAGTTATTCCAGGTGGACAATCGATTGGTGTAAAATTGAACACAAAAGGTGTACTTGTTGTAGGCCATCATTTAATTCAAACTGAAAAGGGTAAAGTATCTCCTGGTGAAACAGCTGGTGTACAGATTGGAGATATGATTACTGAAATCAATGGTAAAACAATTGAAAGAATGAGTGATGTAGCACCATTTATTCATAATAGTGGAGAAACAGGTGAACCGCTTAATCTTGTTTTATTAAGAGATGGAAAATATATTCGTGCTAAGCTAACACCACAAAAAGACAATGGTGAATCCTCTTACCGAATTGGACTGTATATTCGTGATTCAGCAGCTGGTATCGGAACGATGACATTTGTACATCCAGATTCTATGAAATATGGAGCGCTTGGTCATGTAATTTCCGATAATGATACAAAAAAGCCAATTCAAGTAGAAGATGGACAAATTATGCGTTCGACAGTAACGTCTATTGAAAGAGGAAGTCACGGGAACCCGGGAGAAAAATTAGCAAGATTTTCACCGGATCGTGAAGTGATTGGTAATATTACAATAAATAGCCCGTATGGTATTTTTGGGAAATTAAACACAGATATGACAAACGGCATAATGGATAAAGCAATGCCTATCGCATTATCCCATCAAGTAAAAGAAGGGCCAGCGAAAATATTAACAGTTATTGATCAAGATAAGGTGGAAGCGTTTGATATTGAAGTTGTTAGTACGGTACCACAAAAGTTCCCGGCTACAAAAGGTATGGTTATAAAAGTGACAGATAAACGTTTACTAGCAAAAACGGGTGGTATTGTACAAGGAATGAGTGGAAGTCCGATTGTACAAAATGGGAAAGTAATTGGTGCGGTTACACATGTATTTGTAAATGATCCAACGTCAGGATACGGTGTTCATATTGAATGGATGTTACATGAGGCTGGAATTAATATTTATGATCAAGAGAAAAAAGCGAGCTAATACATATTAGCTCGCTTTTCTTTTGAAAAATTCGTTGAAATTTTGTAAAAGCTCCGCAAGAGCTGTTTTTTGTTGTAAGATATAAGCAAAGGGTTGAACGTTTCGCTGTAATTCTATGATGGAATGTGTTGCGAAAGTAAAAAAATGAACGATAAACATATTTTTTTGTGATTTTATCGGAAAGTAAGAAACTTTAAAGGGAATTTTCACACAATTGTCGAACAATTCATGTAGCCTAGAAGCTTACACATGTCGGAAGAATCGATTCGGTAAGGGAGGAAAAACTGTGGAGAAAATTAAAGTATGTCTTGTGGATGATAATAAAGAATTGGTATCGATGCTAGAGAGTTATGTTGCTGCCCAAGATGATATGGAAGTTATCGGAATTGCTTACAATGGTCAAGAATGTTTAAACTTATTGAAAGAAAAGCAGCCTGATATACTCGTTTTAGACATTATTATGCCACATTTAGATGGTCTAGCTGTGCTAGAGAAAATGCGACATATTGAAAGGTTAAGACAACCTAGCGTTATTATGTTGACAGCATTCGGACAAGAAGATGTGACGAAAAAAGCGGTTGATTTAGGGGCATCATATTTCATATTAAAACCATTTGATATGGAGAATTTAACAAGTCATATTCGTCAAGTTAGTGGTAAGGAAAGTGCTACTATTAAACGTCCATTACCATCTTTCCGATCAGCAACAACGATAGATGGAAAACCGAAAAACTTAGATGCGAGTATTACAAGTATCATTCATGAAATTGGTGTACCCGCTCATATTAAAGGGTACATGTACTTACGAGAAGCAATCTCTATGGTGTACAATGATATCGAATTACTAGGATCTATTACGAAAGTATTATATCCAGATATTGCAAAGAAATATAATACAACAGCAAGCCGTGTCGAGCGCGCAATCCGTCACGCAATTGAAGTAGCTTGGAGCCGTGGGAATATTGATTCTATTTCGTCCTTATTTGGTTATACTGTATCCATGTCAAAAGCAAAACCTACGAATTCCGAGTTCATCGCAATGGTTGCGGATAAGCTAAGACTTGAACATAAGGCTAGCTGAGATTAGTATATTCAAAGATGTAACGCTCATCTTGTAATTGGTAAAAGCCAATAAACATGATTTCAATCCAATAAATATTTTGATACATACCCAATGAATGATTTTTATTCGTTGGGTATTTTTTATTTGTGAAAAGGAGTGATTTCATGAAGTTATCGGAAACGGAATGGTATTTAAATGACTTCTTAATTTATTGTCAGAGCAAAAATCTATCACCAAAAACAATCTCATCTTACGAGCAAACCTTAAAACTATTCCTATTATGGTTAAAAAATGAACAAGACCTTGAGGAAGTTAACTATGTAAAAGCGGGACATATACGACAATATATTGCTTATGTTCAAGAGCGTGGTAAATATACGGTGGTAAGTCGTGAAGATTCAATTCACAGTAATCATCCACAAAACCGAATGGACTACAAAAAAAGCGTTAGTAACGTAACCATTAACAACTACATTCGAAATATTAAAGTATTTTTCAATTGGCTGCATGAAGAAGGCGAAATAAGGAAAAATCCTGTAGATGGTATATCGACGATAAAAACGGAACGCAAACAGAAAAAGGCGATAACAAAACAAGAGTTCCAAAAGTTGTTAGATGTGTTTGATTATACAAAATTTCACGGTTATAGAAATAAAGTAATTGTTTTGTTGCTACAAGACACAGGGTGCCGAATAGGAGAAACTTTAGCAATTAAAGTCGATGACATAGACTTCAAACATCGTATGATTTTGTTGAAACACACCAAAGCAAGACAGGAGCGATATGTATATTTTTCACAGACACTAGCACGTGAATTGAAACATTATTTGCAATTTAAAGACAGATACACGGAAACCGAGTTATTATTCCCCACAACGAAAGGAACTGAGTTGACAATACATTCCTTTGAGAAACAATTAAGACAAGCTAGTGACAAAGCTGGTGTGTCTGTACACCCACATCAACTGAGAAATAACTTCGCACGAGAATATTTGATGAATGGTGGAGATATTTACACGTTATCACGAATTTTGGGACATTCATCAGTACAAGTTACGGAACAGGCATATATGGACTTAACACGAGAAGAAATAGCGAAGAAATATCACGAACATTCGCCACTAGCGAAATGGAAAGTTAGATAAAAATAAAAAACGAGCGGATTATAGGACGGCCATCCTACCACTCGTTCTCACACAACAAATCCCAAAGGACTCGTCATGTTCATTTTAGCATGATTGTTTCCTTGAATCAAAAGGAGAATGAAACATGTTATTAAATGGAAAGCCTGAAGAATTAACACGTTATTCAAAATTGAAATATGATGCAAAGTTATTCATTCAAAAGGCTCACGAAATGTGGGAATACAGTGATTTACAGATTAGATGTGTGTACTTAATATCCGACTTAGCAAAGAAAGGTTGTGGGGTGTTCAGTATCGCATATGGCACATTTCAAAAGATGTTTGCACAACGATTTGATATGAAAATATCATTATCAACTGTTAGAAGATTTTTCGCCTTGATGGAGAAAATCGGTCTATTATCAATCAATGAGGCCAAACGAAAAAATGAGCAACAATCCGCTAATGTATACATTGTGGAGCAACAATGCGACGAACCACAACATGAACAACCTGTAGAACACCCTTCTGAACATCAAAATACTGTTTCTAAAGAAACAGAAAACGATAAACAAAAAACTTTAAATAATAATAATGTTAACAATAGCGTTATACAAAACGATGTAATACATGATGAATATGTGTTTGCGAAAAAAAATGGAATCGGCAAAAAAATGTTCTTCAAGGTGGTTGATGAAGTTAAAAATAAAAGTGGCATTAATAACATTGGTTCATATATACGTGGAGCGATTAATAACATAATCAATCACATATCATTCCGTAATGGAACACGTATATATGATAATCCTCGTAGTCAATTGTTTTATAATTGGTTAAATGATAGCGGACACGAAACGGTATAGATTTCGATAACTTATTAACTTTTGCTCGAATAGTTTCCGTCTGCTGTCCGTGAATAAGATGTTTCAAAAACTGGGGTGATGTGCCCAGTTTCAGATATCTATTCGAGGGCATAGTTGGACGTGACTTTGCGGTGTATACAAAAAAATACCCACGTACCAAATTAACGGAACATAGCTGAACAAGATTGTAAGTTAAAGGGAATTTGTTTTTTTTAGGAATTAATGTTAAATAAAAAGGTGAACGAAAACGTTTTTTCACCCCTTTCTTAATATTATTATTTTGTTTTAGTTCCATTTATAAGGATGATAAATGAGAATTTTCTTTTTATATGAGAGTTTATGCCTAATAAAATTTTCATTTTATGTGTAATTAAAAATTATACCGTTAAAGTAATGAGTTAAATTTCTACAAATGTTGCGTTTCTTATACCTTAAGATTTAAAATCTAATTATGTATGATAATAGAGGAGCGAGTAGTTTTGAAAAATTTTCAAGATAAAGTAAGTTTTATATGGACAATTGCGGAGCTTTTACGAGGCCCATACAAACCAGAGGAATATGGGAAAGTAGTACTACCATTGTGTGTGTTACGTCGATTTGACTGTATTTTAGATGTTCAATTTGAAATACCCAGTGATGCCACAAAAGCAGTAGAACAAGAATGGAAAGAAAAAATACAAAATTGGCGTAAAAAAAGCAATAAGAATGAAAGTGAACAGCCAACAGTTAAAGAAATGATTCTGGAGGAATATCAAAATTATAAGGAATTAGCGCCAGATGTACGAAATAAAATTTTACAATCTAAATTCGGATTAAGTTTTATTAATGTAAGTAACTTTGACTTTGAAAAGTTAATAACAATTGACTTTGATAGTATTGATGCTAATTTACAAGATTACATCAATGGATTTTCTAAAGATGCTTATGAAATTATCGAGTATTTTGATTTCGGTAAACAAATTGAGAAGATGGAACGTAACGGATTATTATTTTTAGTAATCCAAGCATTTAAAGGTTTGGATTTACACCCAAGTCAAGTATCAAATATTGAAATGGGATATATCTTTGAGGAACTGATTCGTCGTTTTAGTGAACAGGGTGAAGCGGGTGACCACTATACACCGCGTGAAGTCATTAAATTAATGATTAACTTATTGTTCATGGAAGACGAAGATGTACTAATAAAACCAGGAATCGTTCAATCAATTTATGATTGTTGCGCTGGAACTGGTGGGATGGGTTCTGTTGCACAAGAATATATACAAGAGTTAAATCCAACAGCAGATGTTAAGTTTTTTGCACAGGAAATTAATGAAGAATCATATGCGATTTGTAAAGCAGATATCTTGATTAAAGGACAAAGTGCTACAAATATTCGCTTCGGTAATACACTATCAGATGACCAATTCAAGGATGATGACTTCGATTATATGATAACAAATCCACCTTATGGGGTTGAATGGAAACCAGCAGAAAAAGCAGTTAAAGCAGAACACAATAAAGGTTATTTAGGTCGATTTGGTGCAGGATTACCTCGTATTAGTGATGGACAATTATTGTTCTTACAACACTTGGTATCCAAGATGAAGCCAGTTACAGAAGAAAATCCAAAAGGTTCACGTATTGCAATTATCATGAATGGTTCTCCAATGTTTACAGGAGATGCTGGAAGTGGTGAAAGTGATATTCGTAAGTATTTATTTGAAAATGATTTAGTTGAAGGTATAGTTGGACTGCCAGAACAACTTTTTTATAACACAGGAATTTCAACATATATTTGGATTTTATCAAATAAAAAATCACCTGAGCGTAAAGGAAAGGTTCAATTAGTAAATGCTGTTGATTTTTATCAGCGTATGAGAAAAAGTTTAGGAAGCAAACGTAATGAAATTTCAAAAGAACAAATCGACGAAATCATTCGTATTTATGGAAGTTATAAAGAAGGAGACTACTGTAAGATATTTGATAACGAGGATTTTGGATATAAAAAAATTGTTGTTGAGCGTCCACTACGTTTAAGCTTCCAATTTACACAAGGACGTATTGAACAATTATGGGAGCAAAAAGCATTTCAAAATCTTGCCTCATCACGTAAACAAAGTGAAGCTGGACAACAAGAAATTGAGCAAGGAAAGAAAACACAGAAAGTTATTATCGATGTGTTAACTTCATTAATTGATGATATAGTATATAAAAATCATGAAGAGTTTACAAAGTTATTAAAAAAGAAATTTAAAGAAGAAAAAATAAAAATGGGAGCTCCTGTATTAAAAGCAATACTGACAGCATTAGGTGAAAAAGATAAAACAGCAGATATTTGTTTTGATAGTAAAGGAAAGCAAGAGCCAGATACGGAATTACGTGATACAGAAAATGTACCATTAAAAGAAGATATTCAATTATATATGGAACGTGAAGTTCTTCCTCATGTTCCAGAAGGCTGGGTAGATGAAAGTAAAGCAAAGATTGGTTATGAAATTCCATTTACGAGACATTTTTATGAATATACAACATTACGTTCATCAAGTGAAATAGTACATGAAATACAAAGCTTGGAACAAATGATTTTTGAGCAACTGAAGAAGGTGATAGTGTAATGGTTTTCAAAGAACTAAAAGATATCTCACCAATAGATTGGATTGGTGAGATTCCTAATGAATGGTCACTTAAAAAGTTGAAATATTTAGTGTGTACTGTAAAGGGTTATGCGTTTAAATCTGAGTTGTTTGAAGATAATGGTGTTCCAATTATAAAAACTACAGATATAAAGAATGGTGAAGTAAAAGAATGTAATACATTTATTAATGAAGAGCTAGTAAGTGATTATGAAAATGTTCGCTTGAAAGAAAATGATATCTTGATGAGTACAGTAGGTAGTAAACCTGAGGTAGTTAATTCCGCTGTAGGTCAGATTGGAAGGGTACAAAAGAAATATGAAGGAGCCTTACTAAACCAAAATGCTGTTATTTTAAGATGTAAATCAGAAGATGTGTACAATGATTATTTATACTATTTTTTAATTAGCAATCCATATAGAAAGTATTTAGATTTGCATGCTCACGGTACAGCTAATCAAGCAAGTTTATCATTGAAAGATATTTTAGATTTTTCTATGCCATTACCACCTATAAATACTCAAATTAGTATTTCGAATTTTTTAGATGATAGACTACGTAATCTAAATTCATTGATTCATTATAAACAAAAATTAATAGCTCTTTTGCAAGAACAGCATCAATCAATCATTACAGAAGTAGTAACAAAAGGATTAAATCCTAATGTGAAAATGAAAGATTCTGGCGTGGAATGGATAGGCGACATTCCTGAGCATTGGGAAGTAAGAAAGTTGAAAAATATGGCTTTCGTACAGGCTAGTAATGTAGATAAAAAGTTGCATGAAAATGAAGAAGAAATTTTGCTGTGTAATTATGTTGATGTTTATTACAATGATGTAATTAATAAAAAAATAGAGTTTATGAAGGCCACGGCTAAAAAAGAGCAAATTGAAAAGTTTACATTAAAAGAAAATGATGTGATTATTACTAAAGATTCGGAGTCTCCATTTGATATTGCTGTACCTGCATGGGTGGAAAAAGATTTACCTGGTGTCCTATGTGGATATCATTTATCCCACATAAGACCCAATCAAGAAAAGTTGATTGGGAAGTATCTATTGTACTGTTTAAAGTCAGATTTTATCAGACAACAATTCTACTCAAGTGCAAATGGTGTCACAAGATATGGTTTATCTAAGGATAGTATTAGAAATGCATTATTTCCTATGCCACCTACAAATGAACAAATAGATATTGCTAATTATCTTCATCGACAAAATGAAGTAACGATTCAATCAGTATATTTTATAAAAGAGCAAGTCAGAAAAATGAATGAGTACAAGCAATCATTAATTGCAGAGGTAGTAACGGGTAAATTAGATGTATATGATTATGCAAATGTGGAAAAGGTGTAACTCCTTTTCCTTGTTTCTTTGATAAGAAGGTAGGGGTGAAACATGGCAATTGATTATAGTGAAAAAGGTTTTGAGAGAAACGTTGAAGAAAGTCTAATAGATAGTGGATTTGTTAAACGGAAACTTGATGGAAAAGCTCTTGATGAGTTTCGTGAGTTTGCAATTGATGTTGATGTATTTTTTCAGTTTCTTGAGGAATCGCAGCCTAAAGAATTAGCACGATTACAGAAAGCGCATGGTGAGAATTATAGAAGGAAAATCATGTATCGCTTAAATCGTGAGTTAAGCATTCGTGGTATGATTGACTGCATTCGTCATGGCATTCGTGATACGGGCGTGACACTTCGACTAGCCTATAATAGGCCGTCTAGTAATATGAACCAAACACTTATAGATTTATATGGGAAAAATATTTTTACTATATACCGACAAGTGTTCTATAGCTCAGACAATCAAAATAGCGTTGATATGATGATTTGCTTAAATGGATTGCCGATTGTTGTAATGGAACTGAAAAATCATCTAACAGGTCAAACAGTTGATGATGCTAAGCGACAGTTTATGGAAGATAGAAATCCGAATGAAGTACTATTCTCATTCAAAAAACGTACAATAGTTTATTTTGCTGTTGATACTGATGAAGTTTATATGACAACATGTTTAAACCGTCATAAAACATTCTTTTTACCATTTAACCAGGGCAATGATGGTGGGAAAGGAAACAAACCGAGTGAAGAAAGTACATATAAAACAGCGTATCTTTGGGATAAAACATTACAGAAAGATAGTTTACTAGATATTTTATTCCGTTTTGTGTATTTAAAAGTTGATGAAATAAAAGATAGTACGGGTGAGATTGTTTTAAAAGATGAGCGTTTAATTTTCCCGCGTTATCATCAATTAGATGTTGTGCGAAAACTAGAAGTAGATGCAAAAATGAACGGTGCAGGACGAAACTATTTGATTCAACATTCGGCTGGGAGTGGAAAAACAAATAGTATTTCATGGTTGGCTCACCGTTTGGCGAAATTGCAAGGGGATGATGAAAAAGCATTATTTAATAGTGTAATTGTTATTACTGATAGACGGGTATTAGATAAACAACTACAAGATGCTATTTATCAATTGGAACATCGAGCAGGTGTTGTAGAGAAAATCGATAAGGATTCAAACCAATTAGCACGAGCGTTACAAAATGGCACTAGAATTATCATTACGACATTGCAAAAATTCCCGTTTGTTATGGAAAAGGTAAGTGATTTAGGTGATGGAAAATATGCAGTTATCATTGATGAAGCTCATTCATCTCAAACTGGGAAATCAGCAACAGCATTAAAAAACATATTATCAAATCAAACATTAGAACAAGCAATGGAAGCCGATAAGGTTACAGAAGATAATATAGATGAAATTGAAGAAAAAATATTAGAAACGATTATCAAAAGTGGGAAACAAGATAATTTATCATTCTTTGCATTTACGGCTACTCCAAAAGCGAAAACATTGGAAATGTTCGGTGAGAGAGGTAAGGATGGAAAACCAAAAGCGTATCATGTTTATTCGATGCGACAAGCAATTGAAGAAGGATTCATTCTAGATGTATTGAAAAATTATATGACATATTCAACGTTTTATAAAGTTTCCAAGACTGTTTCAGAAGACCCAGAGTTAGGTGGTAAAAAGGCTACAAAAGCAATTGCACGATTTGTATCGTTACATCCTCATAATATCGCACAGAAAACTGAAATTATAATAGAACATTTTAGACAAGTCACACGACATAAAATCGGTGGCAGAGCGAAAGCAATGGTTGTAACAGGTAGTCGCTTACATGCGGTTAGATATAAGCAGGCCTTTGATAAGTATATTAAAGAAAAGGGATATACGGATTTAAAAACTCTTGTAGCGTTTTCAGGAACCGTTGATGATAATGGAACACAGTATACTGAACCTTACATGAATGGGATTGGTGAAAAAGAGCTTCCAGAGAAATTTCATACGGATGAATACAAGGTATTACTCGTTGCTGAAAAATATCAAACAGGTTTTGATGAACCACTATTACATACGATGTACGTTGATAAGAAGTTAGATGGGGTAAAAGCTGTTCAAACTTTATCACGCTTAAATAGAATATGCAAAGGTAAAAATGATACTTTTATTTTAGACTTTGTGAATGATGCTGAAGATATTCAAAAAGCATTCCAACCATATTATGAAGTGACAGGATTAGAAAGTACAACAGACCCAAATATTTTATATGATTTGCAAACAGAACTAGATATGTGTCAGGTATATACACATGAAGAAATTGACGATGTAAGCAAGATTGAATTTAAGGGCAGTCACAGAACGCATCTCGGACAAGAAAAATTAAATTCAATATTGGATAAAGCTGTTCAACGCTTTAATCATGAGTTAAATCAAGAAACACAGGATACATTTAAAGGTGCAACATCTAAATTTGTTCGTACATATGCTTTTATTTTACAAATCGCTCCTTTTGCTGATATTGAATTGCATAAGTTATATGTTTTCTTAAATTACTTGCTTCGTAAATTGCCACGCAATGTTTCGGAAAATGTGAATATTGCGGATGATGTAGCATTAGAATACTATCGTAATCAAAAAACGTTTGATGGAAGTATTTCACTAGCTAAAGAAGGTGAAGTTGATTTATCACCAACTTCATTCGGAAAGTCTGTTTCAAATGAAGAAGAAAAAGTTACTTTATCATCTATCATTGATAAGCTTAACAAAAAGTTCAGCACAGATTTTACAGATGCTGACCGACTAAGTTATGAACAAATCAAAGCTGATAGTATGAAAAGTACTGATATGGAGCAAAAAGCTAAAAATAATACAAAAGATAATTTTAAATTAAGTGTTGATGATATAGTAACTAATATTGCAGTTAATCGTATGGGTAAAAATCATAACTTCTTCTTAAAAGTAATTGAAGACCCAGAGTTCCGAAAATTATTAATTGATGAACTTGTTGACGATGTATATCAAGAGTTGAGAGGTTAATAATTTTTTATTATCCGTGTCCATTTGTCTAGCAAGATAAAAAATATGTCTTGTGGGATAAATGGGCTTTTTTATTATAAATTGAATGTTGTTTTGGCTATACTGATTATAATTACACAATGTGTTCTCAATTACATAATAAAAAATATTGAGAGGGTGTTGTAAATGAGTATTCCAAAACATCAAGATGTACGACTACCATTATTAAAAAGTCTTGAAGATGGTATTGTGCATACATTGAAAGAATGTGTTGTAGAGCTGGTAGATTATTTTCAGTTAACTAAAGAAGAACGGCATGAACTACTTCCTCAAACTAACAGAACTAAAATATATGACCGAGTGTATTGGGCAAAAACACATTTAAATATGGCAGGTTTAATTGAGTCATTAGGACGTGGGAAGTTTAGAATTACTCAAGAAGGAAACAAATTGTTGAAGCAAAACTTTTCTGAAATTGAAGATATACATTTAGAACAGTATCCTGAGTATGTAGAGTTTTTAAAAAGAAGTGGAAAGAAATTTATTAGTAAATCGGATAATAGCGTTAGTAGTTCAATTGCAGTATTAGAAAAGAATTATGAAAAAATTGAAGATACACCCAATGAGATTGTTGAACTTGCTTTTAAAGAACTGAATATAGTCATGGCAGAAGAATTATTGGAGAAATTAAAAGAAATGGATTACTTTAAGTTTGAATATGTTGTTCTGGAAGTACTTGAAAGATTGGGATACGGCCCTCATAAGCAAGTAACAAAGCGGACTGCTGATGGTGGAATTGATGGAATCATTTCTGATGTATTAGGTTTAAATAAAATTTTTGTACAAGCTAAACGTTGGTCTGATACTTCAATTAATGAAAGAGAACTCCAAAGATTTTCTGGTGCACTAGACGGTGTTGGAGGGGATAAGGGAGTATTTATTACAACATCTTTTTTTGTAGAAAATGCTCAGAGATATATTGCTAAATTACTCCCAAATAAAAAAATTGTATTAATTGATGGGCTACAATTAGCCCAATATATGATTGAAACTGGATTAGGAGTATCGGTTGCAAAGGTATATGAAATAAAGAGGTTGAATTTGGAATATTTCACAGAAGAATAATAAAATGGTAAAGCAACAGTTATACAATACTGTTGTTTTTCTTATGAAAGTACATGTGGTAATAGCAAAATTTGCAGTGTTTTTTATATAAAAGTTGTAGGTTTTTAATAAAAAACACGCAATTTTCTATAGATTTCTGCATAAAAACCACATAAAAATGACGTGAAAATCGCATGTTTTTTATTAAAGTTGGGGATGGGAATCCATCAGTGGTGCGGTTCTACGCAATTTTTCACGTCTGAAAAACGTCATTTTCTCGATTTTTCTGATTAAGGGGGGCGATTTTTTAGTTTCTCTGCACCCTTCTGTCCTTTCGTTCCCCTTAGTTTTTTTCTTTTTTGACAGGGGGCTGTTATTTATATTTTGCTATTCTTGACATTTCTATAGTTTCCGTATTTTTGATTTATACTATATGAACGAAAGAGGAACCATAGTAATCCACCAATCATTTTAATTTATCTTGCAATAACTGCAACTCTTGTTTGCGCTTCCTCAACAAGGATATATGTGAATCTATCAACTGTTGTTGGTCTAATAGTAACTGTTGCATATCACTGTTACCTGTTCCCAACGGTATCAATTCGCTTTCTAATTCTTCATAAGTTAAAGCTCTAACACGTTTATTACTTCTTGATAATAACGGTAAATCGGTTTGCAAGTAATCATGCACACTTCTTATATCAACGCCAGCGCACGCAAAGTGTTGCATTAACGTATGTTTCTTTAGTTCACGATAATGTATTTTGAATGTGTGTTTATTGGACAATTCAATTGCATTTCCCATGTAATAAATACCGTTACAATCTTCCCAAAGTTCATATAATTCTTTGTCAGTCGATAAATAATTATCAATATCAACTTCCGTTAACCGTTTAATCGAATTGTCTTTACAAACAATATCTTTAATTGCGCTGAATACCATTTGATGAAATGTTTGTACGAAATCATCCTCGCATAAAGTCATCCTTGGATTTAATAATAATTGCGGATATTTCGCTAGGATGCCTAATACTTCAAAAATGCTCCTAATCGGATTTAAATCAACCTTTGCCTCTACTGTTAAATTTGTTTTAAAACCAACCTTTAATGGTTCGCCAAACCCATGATTATGTTCCATTATAATTTCTCCTTTTATTTTCATATTTTTGTTACGGACAGTAAACGGACGTAATTCAATCAACTTATTAAAATGTCGTAAATTATTGTCCGTCTGGTGTCCGATGTGATTTATATTTTTTCAATCGTCCAGATTGTTGTTTTTTCTCCGCCAATCGTTTTACGTGTTTTGTTAATTTCAAAATCATGCTCCTGTATAAATTTGTTAATGTTCTTTAAACTTGCCAGTCGATTGCTTTTCTTCGATGCCCCAAAGTGATAACTGATTTTCTCCTCAAACTCTCGTCTTGTGTCATTCATAAGTTGTACGCCTTCAAGAGATTCCAAATACGGTTGCAATTCATTTGCTACACGATTGGTAAACTCTTGTTTCTTGTTATCGTAACTACTCGACCATTCAATTTTTGATGGACGGTCGAACAGTTTCCGCACGAGTAATTGATAATTGCGTACAATATTTTTCTTCGTAACAGTTTTGGATGCGCCTGTTTCATCTGTTGCGTCAAATTGGTCTTCCATCAGTAACGGAATGATGTACTTTCTTTGGAATATCAGTAATCCCACATAATGCTCGTTTTGTAAGTAATGGCGATTCAATTTTAACTTTGCTATCCTTTCGTACATTTCCTCGTCTTCATATCTTGCCAAGAACATTTTGTACACTTTTTCCAATGTTATCTCGTCCAATTTTTCATCGGTGTATGATGCCTGATTCATTTCAAATTCCTTTATGGTGGAATCTCTGAACATATCAAACATTTCATCATGATAATTGTTGTATTTAATGCAAATGTCGATTGAATCATTTAACTTTTTGTATGTGTTGCTTAAAATCTTTTTACTTTCAGTTGTGAACCATACTGTTAATCTGTCGTTCTCGTCGTCTACATCAAAACGCTTGCGACCTACCATTTGTTGAATTTGTATATGGTCGAATTGATTCAGAAGGATGATATGTTTCAAGTCCTTGTCCTTTAAATCAATGCCGTTATCAATCGCTTTATTTGCAATCGCTCCTTGAGTTGCAAATCGTTTATCCTGTACCAACAATCCGATTTTCCCTTGCATCTCTTCATCTTTCAGGCCACGGAATATACCATCACGTGGTTGAATCCACATAGAATGATAGTATTCTACGTCATATCCTTCTTCATTTAGCTCTTCACATAAATTTGCAATCATTCCTCGTGCCTTTACATCTTCTACAAATACCAACCATTTTTCATCTTTAGGAATGTCCTTCAGGATTTCCTTCAATGGTTTGTTGGAACAAATGAAATTCATCCTGTGTTCCCATCCCAATTCTTTGCGGTAATCCAAGAATGGACTCGGTTTAATATTTCTAAATTTGAAATGCTCGAGAATTAATTGTGGTGTTGCCGTAAATAAGATGACAGGCTTTGTTTTCGCTACTTCAATAAGTTTTGTCATGATTAATACCGTAGTAAGATTCCATGCGTCTGAAATAAAGTAATGCGATTCATCGCATATGATAATGTCCGCTTCGGCGATTGCCATGATTGTGTCTTTGGTTGTTGATACCTTTTGATAACTACTTACATCAACGCTTTTGGAATCGTACGCTTCGATTTGCTTACGAAGTTGTATTACATCATCTTCAGTCTTAATCCGTACTGCCGTCCGATTAGATAATAATAATGAATTTGCGCTTGCGTAATTATGATACTTACCAGAACCAAATGCGTGTTTAGTATTTTCAAACATTGGTTTGATTAATTCGTTGATGATAAATGTTGATTTGCCTGTTCCTGTAGGTGAGGCGATTAGACTGAACCCTGGTTGTAAAATATCTTCCACATTTTCTTTGGTGATAATGTCTGTAATGTAATTTCTTTTCATTTCAAATATCCTTTCTGTTTGTGGGACATCAAACGGCAAGTAATCGAGCACTTATATACTAGTTGTCGAACTCTTGGGCGTTTAATGTCCGAGTTGTTTAAATTTTTTTTCGTGTCGTTTTTCTCTACACGGTCATTATAGTGTGAAATTTTTTTTGTAAGGTCTGCCAACGAAATTTTAATAATTTTTATTTAAGAATCATTACAAATGTATTATAATATATAAAATGGAATAAATTAGGAGATTTATTTAAAATGAAAAGACAAAACGTATCATCAGCAATTGGAGCACTAACGACATTATTTTATGTGCATCAAGATACATACATGGGAATCAAGATGATTTACAAAAAGACGCTTGCCATGGACTTAATAAAAGCGGGTTTCGACCTTGAATATACGACACGTAATAGGAAAAACAGGAAGTATCAATGTTACGCTTTTGAGGACTCAGTTGAATTAAGAAAAAGTATTGCACGAATAAATAATCAAAGATACAAGGGATACCCAATAGGCAATGAAACGGAATAGGAAAATATTAATATCGGAGAAAGTACAAACGATATTGTTATTCGTTTCCGTAGTAGTAATGATGCTAATGTTCGCTATGACCGTGTGGGACGACTTGTTTCATAAGGATGATGAAACTATAAGGCAAGAACAGGAAAGGGAGGAACGACGACTACAACGTTTAGAAATGATTAAGAATATGAAGTAAAGATGTCCTAATGGGCATCTTTTTCATATTCAGCAAGAATTTTCATAGTATACTAATATTTGGGTATTTATATTAGGAGGATTAAAATGTTGAAGAAATCAGTATTAGCAGTTGGTTTATCGGTTGCAATGTTAGCGGCTTGCGGCGAAAAAGAAGCGGTTCAAAAGGAGCAGCCGAAAGCACAACAAACAACAGCGAAAACAGAACAACCAATAGATGAGCAAACACGAATGATGAAAAGTTTTGAACGTAGAACCAAGGAAATTAAAGAGTATTTCGGCGATACTGTTACAACGGTTGAATTAAAAAAAGAAAATAACTTGTATGTCTTATATGTTTTCGTTGACAAAACAGCATTGTCAAATGCAGACGAAGGCCTACGGGAAAATTTCGGCTACAGAACGAGAACAAAGTTAAAAGACGCCGTTGCGCAGAGTGGCTTGCAAGAATACGGCAAAACAACCATAAGATACTTCACATCAGATGGTAAAACAGAAATTGGATTTGAATAAGCACTCCTGTAGGAGTGCTATTTATTTGAAATTATACTAAACTTTCTTCTTTGCTGTAATGTATACTGATTTGGATTTTCCCCGCTTTTATTTCTCCAAGATTATAAGCTATATCTCTAATATTTCCTATATTTAATAGTATGTCGTTCTCTTGAGGCTTTTTGAGAATATAACGAAATTCTTTTTGGAATTCAAAGAATTTGCGTTTATAAAGGAGCTTTCTTGCTGGATTTGATTCTACTACTTCTAATGGTAGTGGATGGGATTCGGTTTCATCATCATAATATGTAACTTTCCCACGAGTCCTACTTAAGTTTTCTCCTTTACAGGCAACATCCATTCTTTCAATAAATTCATCCATATCTGTAAAAACAATTAAGTCTCTACCAGCAAATTGTTCAGAAAATTTTTTTACTACTTCTGACTTTAAGGTCAGTTTATTTTGTTCTTCATCTATATCAAAATCATTTTTAAAAGAGAGTATTACAAAACAGCATATTGGACAGTCTTTTAAATTACTATGTGTGTGACGAACAATACCTTTTTCAAAGTTAAGAGGCAATTCTCTTCCATCCTCAGTAATGATAAACACTTGGTCTTCTTGTGGATTCATTATTCGACTCCATACCCCTTCTCGTTTATCACCAATACCTTTATTACTTTGCTTTTCTTCCAAATCTATAAAATGTCTATTTCTAGAAAAATAAAAATTTCCATCTAACATACTTTCTGCATATTGGCTTTCTACACATTTCAATAATATAAAAATATCTTGTTCTTCAGTCAAATAACATTCCTCCTATGTATGAATATTTAATTTATTCCATTATATCACATTTTATAGAATATACGTTCTGTTTTTGTTGTGTATTTTATTTATATATGAAGAAACTTGTCTCACAGAGGATAGTGCATGTTTGTTCACAATTTCGCCGCATTTTCGACTTTACGATTAAATTCGTCTCAATATAATAGCGGTGTAGAGAAAAACAAGCATTCAAACGATACATTATATGAAGGGAAAATAAAAATAAGAAAATTCTATTTGGCTTCCTTACATAACGCAGTCAATCAATATAATAGTGGTGTGATAGACGAAATCACAAAAAATAAAATGAAAAATGAAATGGAGATAAATTAATATGAAAAACTTAGAAACGATGGAAGCAAAATTAGAAAGAAAATATGAAAGACAAATGAAAGCATTTAAAGAAATGGCATTTTTCTTGGAACTTGAAAACATGAAATATCTTGTAAGTGGTAGCCGTAATGCTTCCTTATATGTAGATGTAAATGATGAAATTGCATTTCAAATCTGGATTGAAAATGGACAATTTGTACTGGATACAGAATTTTACAGAAGTGGATTACGTGACGAAAATGGACGTCATATTGGTATAGTCGTTCTTGATAAAATTAAACGTGTGGGAGCAAAAACAATCGTAAATAACATGATTCGTATTTGCAACAACATTGATGAATTGGTGCTGGAAAAGTTGGAACAGAAAGAAATGTGGAAACGACAACGTGAAGAAAACGCTGAACGATACAAACAAAAAATCCGTGAAGAGGTAATTGCGGAATTACAAAAAGAAGCAAAATCCAAAGAACCTGCTAAAAAACGTACACGAAAAGCTGTTAAAAAGACTGAAAAAACAGAAAAATTAACGGTGATGCCTGAAGTACCACCAGTACCAATGATTGATATTGCACATGAAGATGCACCTGATTTCTAAAATACATGACCGCTGACTCGCAAAGTTGGCGGTTACTAAATCAAAATTAAACTTATAACATTTTAAAAACAAACTATATAAATATAACGGAGGAATTTTTATTATGAAAAATTTAACATTGGAATCTGCATTGAAGGTAAATTACATGAAAGAGTTGGTTATGTTAACGGAATTGGAACGACAATTAAAACGTGGTAACATTGACTACTGGATTTTCGAAGATTGTGGCAAAATAGGATTATCCGTAACAACGGAAACTTGGGAAGACATGATGGGAATAAGCATTTCAATTAAACATGAAGAAATGCAAAGCTTTTATTTAGTAGAAGCATTCGCTATAGAAAATATTGACTGGGAACTAATTGAATTAGAGACAAAAACTTTTGCAACAATGTCTGAAGCACATCAAGAAATTGAAAGAATTATACAACATCTACCAGAAGTGGTTGAGCAATCGCTCATTAAAAATGGTAATGATGTTGAATACGCAACTGTAACTCGTGAAATTTTTCAAGAGATAGTCGACGAACAACCAAAAGGAATTGCTTTCAGGTAACGATGAAATAAAGACCACCAGTAAAAAGCTGATGGTTTTATTTTCCATAAAATGTATTTGAATATTAATATTCAGAAAATTCCCCTTTACACGGTTAACATTTGTTGATACTATAGAAACATATCGGATATGACAATATTCGACAAATTACATAAACCTCCAATTACTAATGAAAAATTATAAACAAGTGGAGGAATGCAAGATGACAGTAACATTAGATGAAGAAACATATGATATGATTGACGAGTATTTACAATCGGCAATTCAAGTTGTGAAAGAAATGTATCAAGAACATGGTGAAGAAGTTTTCGACCTTTTGGAAAATGAACACTTTGACGAGTTCAGAGATAAAACATATGAACTTACTGAAGTAATTTCTGATGACATGCTAGAAGGTTTCAAAAATATGTATATCGAAGAATTGAACGAGGCACTAAATGGTGAAGTCACTCCGATTGTTACAGAAACGAAAGATGTTTTGGGTCAATTGGAATATCATTTACAGATTCATGATACTATAGTCATTCTACACAAGCGTGGTCGTAGGGTTGACGACTGGGGTTCTGATACTCCAACCGATGTTAAAAGTATCATCAATAGAATTGTGATGAGAGGTTAATGTTTCATCAAACGCCTTAAATTAACGTATATTGCGTTTTATCGAACTAACGACAAATGACATTAAAATAAATTTTAAATGCAAAGCGGACGAATCTCAACGTCCGTTTTTTTATGATTTCATTTTGAGGTTCATATTTTGGAAACTGCTTCTTGTTTCACAAACTAGAGTGATGATATAATGAGTGCAACGAAACAAATTAATGAATACATGCCAATAAACTATAAGGGTGTGTATCAAAATATTGAATTTGAAAACGTATTGTTTATGCGTTTTTACCATATAAAACGAGCGTAACAGCCCCATATCTTCCGAGTTCATCGCAATGGTTGCGGATAAGCTAAGACTTGAACATAAGGCTTCGTAAACGCTGTAATATCAAGGCGTTAAGCGTATTTCATAACAAAAATTAATAACCAACGAATTACGTATGTAGGCAATAAAGTACATAGGTAATTGGCGGTTAATTTAAAAACCTTCTATTTATTGGATTGAAATTTTAATTCCAATAGCTAGGCGGTTTTTTTGTTGTATGAATAACTTTCAGATGAATGTTGAAAACTTTTTGCTTCATATTTAGAAAGAGAATTAAAAGTTACGGATGTTGATAAGGTAAAACCTCTTCATATTCGGACGTATATTAAATATTTAAGGGAACGTGGTAAATACACATTTACATCTAATACAGCTATGGAGGGTAATATTTATGTTTAATTTCACAAATTTGGAAAAGGTATCATTTGATAGAACTGAAGCAGAACAAGTTTTAGATAAATATGAAACCGTATTTTTAAAAATATATGATGATGAAATACAAGAGGCTGAAGGAATGATAGGATTTAAATTCCCAAAGGAACTAAGATATTTTTATAAAAATGTCGGTAGTGGTTTTGTGAAAAGTAATTCTGAGTACTTTGTTAACCGTCTAATGGACCCTGAATCCGTTGCGGATTTAAGACTTAGACAAGATGTGTATGAAGAAAACCCTAGATATGATTATATTGATGATGAAGAATCATTAGCTTTCTTTGAAATTAATGAATCAAGCTTTTTAACGTTAAAATTTAAGCAGGCAAATGAATTAGCTCAATGTCCTATATATTATGGTTCAACAAAGATAGCGGATTCGTTAGAGGGATTTTTAATTAAAATGAATGAAAATCCTGACTATTATATTTAATCTTTTTAAGACTTACTTTAAGGCGTAGGATTTGAAAAATATCTAATCATGAATAAAAAGCTTATGTATAACTTGCATAAGCTTTTTTAATGTACATGAACTAGACACTTACAAGATGGAGATAGTGCAGACATAAGCTGGCCTATACCAAAATACAACATCTATCCTAAAGGAGAATAAATAAATTTAGAAAGAGGTTTTTATATGTGGAAAAATCTGATTTTAGAAATTGAAAAGGTAGAGAGAAGTTTTAATGATAAACTGAATACACCCGCAACGGATACTGAAATTGGTAAATTAAGAGAACGTGTGAAAGAGAATTTTAATGTTGACTTACCGAGTGAATATGAGGAGTTTCTTAAAACTGTAAATGGATTAGATTTTAGCGGGGAAGTCATCCATGATATAATAGATAATAATAAAAAGCCCTGCAAAACAGGACTATATTATTCTTCGTCTTTATTTTGTTTTTCTAATTCAACTAACTTTTGGATTAAAATATGCTGTGGCATATGCATAAGTTGTTCAAGTGGAACACCTAACGCTTTTGATAGGCGGACTGCAGTGTCTGGAGAAATTTGTAATGGTCTCATAGAAGTACCTCCTTTTTCGTATAGTATAGCATAAGATTGGGGGAGTGAGGATGACTCTTATATTTGCGCATCGTGGTGCGGCGGGAACGTATCCGGAAAATACAATGATTTCATTTGAAGCAGCAGAGGCTTTCGGGGCAGATGGAATTGAACTCGATGTTCAATTCACGAAAGATGGAAAAGTTGTCGTTATTCATGATGAAACGGTGGATCGGACAACAAATGGAAAAGGTGCGGTTCGAAATTATTTATATGAGGATTTATGTAAGTTGGATGCGAGTTATAAATTCGGTGACAAAGTAGGTTTTTGCAAAATACCTCTTCTAGAAGAGGTGTTAGAATGGCTCGCAAAAACGAAATTGCTACTCAATATTGAACTGAAAAATAATAAAATCCCATACAGAGGTTTAGAAGAAGAGGTTATAACACTTGTACGTAAGTTTAGTCTAGAGGATCGGATTGTGTTTTCTTCTTTTAATCACTACAGTATGAAGCGATGTCATATGATGGCTCCTGATATTCAAACAGCTATTTTGTATCGTGAAGGTTTGCATAGCCCGTGGGCATATGCAAAAAAGATGGGTGCTACTGCAGTACATCCGAATTATCGTTATCTTCAAGATGCTATCGCTGAATTAACGATGGGAAGTGGTGTGGAGGTTCGTCCTTACACGATAAATGAAGAAACGCTTATGCGTAAATATTTTGATATGAATATATCAGCGATTATTACTGATTATCCTGAAACAGCAAGAACTTTATTACCGATAAAAAAATGAGACCTAATATAATGGTCTCATTTTTTATTTATGATATGTGAAAACTTTGTTTTATCTTCTGAAGCGTGCTTGTACTTTATTTCTCTTACGATCTCTGTGTAAGACGAAGCCGCCGAAGATATAAAACCCGAGTGCGAAGCAAAGAGCGCCGATTAAAAATTGTAACCATAATATAGGGATTGGGGAGAACAAAATCCCAAATACAGTATCTCTCATTAGTTTAATACCAAGCACGGCTAATGAAATGGGGATGAGTGCTAATAATAGAGCGAGGTAACGCTGCATACATAACGCTCCTTTTCAGATTATTTTGTGTATTTTAATGATGTTATATGGAATGGGGGTTTGTCAAGAGGTTGCTGAACGAGTAAGATAAGAATGTGAAAAATTTTGCAGAGATACTTCGAGAGGAAGTGTAATGTATGAAACAAAATGTGTTAATTGTTGGAGCAGGTGAAGGTGGGAGTACACTGCTGAGTCTGTTGCAAAATTCGAATATATTTCAAATTATAGGAGTTATTGATAGTAATCCAATTGCGAAAGGATTACAAATCGCAAAGGAATATGGGGTTCCGATTGGTGATAGTGTAACTCCGTTTCTTTCTATGCATATTGATGTAATGTTTGATATGACAGGTGATTATGATTTACATAAAGTTTTATTGGGAAGCAAGCATAAAGACACCCTTCTTATACCAGGGGATATTGCAAAAATTGTTACGAGACTAGCGCATGAGAAGGAAAGCTTAATTGGAAAGCTAGAAGAACAGACGCAACAAGGGAATTTAATTTTAAATTCAACGCATGACGGTATGATTGTTATAGACCAAGAGGGACAAGTTCGTCTGTTTAATAAAAGCGCAGAGCGTATTACTGGATATAAAAAAGAGGAAGCAATAGGGAAATATATTTTAGAAGTTATTCCAACGAGTAAGTTGCTTCGTATTATACGCACGAAAAAAATAGAAGTGAATCATGAACTGACGTTAGAGAATGAAAAAAAGATTATTACAACGCGTATTCCGATATTAAAAGAAGGTGGAGAGGTTCAAGGGGCATTTGCGATTTTTAAAGACATTACAGAAGTTGTAGATTTAGCGGAAGAAGTTACAGACTTAAAAGAAATTCAAACGCTACTTGAGGCGATTATTAACTCATCTGAGGAAGCAATTTCGGTTGTTGATGAGAAAGGAAGAGGACTAGTTATAAACCCTGCTTATACGAAGTTAACGGGTTTGACTGAAGAAGAAATTATTGGGAAGCCGGCTACAACTGATATTGTGGAAGGTGAAAGTATGCATATGAAAGTACTTCGGACGCGCCGAGCGGTACGAGGAATACATATGAAGATTGGGCAAAAAAAGCGAGATGTAATTGTAAACGTAGCACCGGTTATTGTCGATGGAATATTGAAAGGGAGCGTCGGGGTAATTCGCGATGTATCAGAAATTCAAAAGTTAACAAATGAATTGAATAGGGCAAGACAAATTATTCGAACGTTAGAAGCAAAATATTCATTTGATGATATTGTTGGTGATTCAGATGAAACGACGGCAGCTATTGAACAAGCAAAACTTGGAGCGAATACACCGGCAACAGTATTACTTAGAGGGGAATCTGGTACGGGGAAAGAGTTATTTGCACACGCTATTCATAACAGTAGTAATCGAAAATACAATAAGTTTGTACGAGTAAACTGTGCTGCTATTTCTGAGACCTTATTAGAAAGTGAATTATTCGGTTATGAGGAAGGCGCGTTTTCTGGAGCGAAAAGAGGCGGGAAACGAGGATTCTTTGAAGAAGCGAATAATGGAAGTATTTTTTTAGATGAAATCGGAGAGTTATCTGCAAATACGCAAGCGAAGCTCCTTCGTGTGCTACAAGAAAAAGAAATTGTGAAAGTAGGGGGAACGAAAGCGATACCTATTAATGTCCGGGTAATTGCAGCAACGCATGTGAATTTAGAAAAGGGCATTCTAGAAGGAGAGTTCAGAGAGGACTTATATTATCGTTTAAATAAAATCCCGATTCAAATTCCTTCCCTTCGTCAGCGTAAAGGAGATATACCAGCGATTGCAGAAAGGTTAATTCAAAAAATTAATCAAGATTATGGTCGTAATGTAGAAGGACTCACCGATTCAGCCGTTTCGTATTTACAATCATATGAATGGCCAGGGAATGTTAGGGAACTTGAAAATATTTTAGGACGAGCTATTATCTTTATGAATTATAACGAAATATATATTGATGTACATCATTTACCGCCTTTACATAAAGAAGAACAAGTAGAGACGAAACAAAATAATTTATTACCTGAATTAGAAGAGAAGGCCCTTGAACACCTAGTGACAGAATTTGAGGGGAATATTATCCGTGAATATTTAGAGAAATTTGATGGGAACAAAACGAAGACTGCAAAAGCGTTAGGAATTTCAGTTCGAAACTTATATTACAAGCTAGAAAAGTATAACTGTGCAAAAAATAGCACGCAATAAATTGCGTACCGTGCAATTTATTGCGTGGTATACAAAAAGCGACAAAACGAGACAGAATATTTCGTTGTTTTCCAAAGTATTGATTTCACTGCATTTTGAATGCGTTTTCATTATTGGTAAGACCACTTTTGAAAGTTGGCACGGTATTTGCTTAATGAATAGACGAGGGACGACGGAAAGGGTTGATTACAAAATATGAAGTTAGAACACTTAATTGATCAAGCAGCAGGACAGCCTAAAAAAACTGTGGCTGTAGCAGTAGCTGAAGATCATGAAGTAATTGAAGCTGTAGCGAAAGCAATCAAGTTACAGCTAGCTCAATTTCGTCTATATGGAAATCAAGAGAAAATAATAGGGATGCTACAAGAGCATGGGTTACAAACTTCAGAACATATTGAAGTGATTGCAGCAGCGTCAAGTGCTGAGGCTGCAGAACTTTCTGTTAAATCTGTAAGCAATGGCGAAGCAGATGTGCTAATGAAGGGGAACATCCCAACAGCAAATATTTTGAAAGCTGTATTAAATAAAGAGTGGGGACTTCGTAAGGGCAGCGTGCTTTCACATGTTGCAGCGTTTGAAGTTCCAAATTACGATCGTCTTATTTTTGTTACAGACGCAGCGATGAACATTGCACCTGATGTAACACAAAAAGCTGCTATTATACAAAATACTGTAGAAGTTGCCAAGGCAATAGGAATTGATTTGCCAAAGGTAGCGCCAATTGCAGCGGTAGAGGTTGTTAATCCTGCGATGCAAGCGACAATTGATGCAGCGATGTTAACTCAAATGAATCGCCGCGGACAAATTAAAAATTGTGTCGTTGATGGACCACTTGCTTTAGATAATGCAGTATCACAAATTGCAGCAGAACATAAAGGCATAGTAAGTGATGTAGCAGGTAAGGCAGACATTTTACTCGTCCCAACGATTGAAGCTGGAAATGTGCTATATAAATCACTCGTCTATTTTGCAAATGCAAAGGTAGGAGCGATGATTGCTGGCGCTAAAGCACCGATTGTTTTAACATCACGTGCTGATTCAGCAGAAACAAAAGTATATTCATTAGCATTGGCAGTTGCGACTGCTTCAAAATAAACCAAATAGGGTAAAACAATTAGGGGGAAACGACAATGACATTAGAAATCTTCGAATACTTAGAAAAATATGATTATGAGCAAGTGGTATTTTGTCAAGATAAAGAATCTGGTTTAAAAGCAATCATTGCAATCCATGATACAACACTTGGACCAGCTCTTGGTGGAACAAGAATGTGGACATATGATTCTGAAGAAGCGGCGATTGAAGATGCATTGCGTCTTGCAAAAGGGATGACATACAAAAATGCAGCAGCTGGTTTAAACTTAGGTGGTGCAAAAACAGTAATTATCGGTGATCCACGTAAAGATAAAAGCGAAGCGATGTTCCGTGCATTAGGACGCTACATTCAAGGACTAAACGGACGTTACATTACAGCTGAAGATGTTGGTACAACAGTAGATGATATGGATATTATCCATGAGGAAACTGATTTTGTAACAGGGATTTCACCATCATTCGGTTCTTCTGGTAACCCATCTCCAGTAACTGCATACGGTGTTTACCGTGGTATGAAAGCAGCTGCAAAAGAAGCATTTGGTACAGATAACCTAGAAGGAAGAGTAATTTCTATTCAAGGTGTTGGTAACGTAGCGTATCACCTATGCAAACATTTACACGCTGAAGGAGCAAAATTAATCGTTACAGATATTAATAAAGAAGCTGTACAACGTGCAGTAGAAGAATTCGGTGCAACAGCAGTTGAGCCAAATGAAATTTACGGTGTTGAATGTGATATTTACGCACCATGTGCATTAGGCGCAACAGTTAATGATGAAACTATTCCACAACTTAAAGCAAAAGTAATCGCTGGTTCTGCAAATAACCAATTAAAAGAAGATCGTCACGGCGACCTTATTCATGAAATGGGTATTGTATACGCACCAGACTATGTTATTAATGCAGGTGGCGTAATTAACGTAGCAGACGAATTATATGGATACAATAGAGAACGTGCATTAAAACGTGTTGAGTCTATTTATGACACAATTGCAAAAGTAATCGAAATTTCAAAACGCGATGGCATAGCAACTTATGTAGCAGCAGATCGTCTAGCTGAAGAGCGCATTGCAAGCTTGAAAAACTCTCGTAGCACATACTTACGCAACGGTCACGACATTATTAGCCGTCGCTAATCATTCATATATAACTTTTACAAAAGGTGTGGTTACCTCTTATGAGGTTTCCACTTCCTTTTAAATTTATTAGTGGAGGTAGCAACATTGTCTGTAAATCGAATTCTTGTTATTAACCCAGGTAGTACATCCACAAAGATTGGTGTTTTTGATAATGAAAGACCCGTTCTAGAAGAAACTATTCGTCATGACGTAGAACAGATTGGAAAATATAAGCGAATTATCGACCAATATGAGTTTCGTAAAGAAACGATTTTAGAAGTTCTACATTCTCATGGTATTAACATTTCAAAATTAAACGCTGTTTGTGGGCGTGGTGGATTACTTCGTCCAATCGAAGGCGGTACGTATACAGTAAACGATGCGATGTTAGAAGATTTAAAAAATGGGTTTAGCGGTCATCACGCTTCAAACCTTGGAGGCATTTTAGCATATGAAATCGCTTCTGGATTAAACATTCCTGCATTCATTGTGGATCCTGTCGTTGTAGATGAGATGGAGCCAATTGCTCGTATAAGTGGTATTGCTGGTATGGAACGCAAAAGTATCTTCCATGCATTAAATCAAAAAGCAGTTGCTCGTAAAGTGGCAGATGAATTAAATCACAAATATGAGGATTTAAATTTATTAGTTACACATATGGGCGGTGGTATTACAGTTGGTGCTCATAAAAAAGGAAAAGTTATCGATGTTAATAATGGCTTAAACGGAGAAGGACCATTTAGTCCAGAGCGTGCTGGTACAGTACCAGTAGGACAATTAGTTGAAATGTGTTTTTCTGGTGAGTATTACCGAGACGAAATGGTTAAAAAACTTGTCGGACAAGGTGGACTTGTAAGTCTTATCGGTACAAACGATGCAATTAAAGTAGAACAAATGGTTGAAAAAGGTGATCCTGAAGCAACTCTTATTTATAAAGCAATGGCGTATCAAGTTGCAAAAGAGATTGGCGGAGCTAGTGCTGTACTTCACGGGAAAATCGATGCAATCGTATTAACTGGTGGACTTGCGTACAGTAAAATTCTTGTCGATGAAATAAAAGAACGTGTTCACTGGATTGCAGATGTTATCGTACATCCAGGAGAAGATGAATTACAAGCGTTAGCAGAAGGAGCACTTCGTGTATTACGTGAAGAAGAAGCTCCAAAAGAATATATTGTACGAGAAAAACAAACAGTAGCTAGGGGTTGAGATAATGGCAAGAGAATATGATTTAGTCATCGTTGGCGGCGGTACTGGTGGATATGTTGCTGCTATTCGTGCATCACAACTAGGGTTAAAAACTGCACTTGTTGAAAAAGAAAATCTTGGTGGTACTTGTTTGCACAAAGGATGTATTCCTAGTAAAGCTCTTTTACGTAGTGCGGAAGTATACGCAACTGCTAAAAAAGGAGAAGAGTTCGGAGTTATTGCAAGTAATGTAGAACTAAACTTTGCTAAAGTACAAGAGCGTAAAGAGAAGATTGTAACGCAGCTTCATAAAGGCGTTCAGCATTTAATGAAACAAGGTAAAATTGATGTGTTTGAAGGTATTGGCCGTATTCTTGGCCCATCTATTTTCTCTCCAATGCCAGGTACAATTTCAGTTGAACTTGCAAGTGGAGAAGAGAATGAAATGTTAATTCCAAAAAATGTACTTGTTGCAACAGGTTCTCGTCCAAATTCATTACCAGGATTAGAGTTAGACGGAGAGTATGTAATGTCTTCGGATCATGCCCTAAAAATGGAAACGCTTCCTAGCTCAATCATTATCGTTGGTGGCGGTGTAATTGGTATTGAGTGGGCATCTATGCTTGCTGACTTCGGTGTAGAAGTTACTGTATTAGAATATGCGAAAAACATATTACCACTAGAAGATAATGACGTTTCAAAAGAAATGCAACGTCTATTCAAGAAAAAAGGTATTAAAGTGGTAACTGGTGCAAAAGTATTACCAGAAACATTGGTAAAAGATAATGGAGTAACAATTCAAGCTGAACATAACGGTGAGAACAAAGCATTTAAAGCAGAAAAAATGCTTGTATCTGTAGGAAGACAAGCGAATACGCAAAATATGGGCTTAGAGAACACAGATATTGTTGTGGAAAAAGGATACATTCAAACAAATGAGTTTTATCAAACGAAGGAATCTCATATTTACGCAATTGGAGATGTAATCGGTGGCTTGCAACTTGCTCACGTTGCTTCTCATGAAGGAATTGTTGCAGTAGAACATATCGCTGGTAAAGAAGTTGCACCAATTGATTATTCTATGGTATCAAAATGCGTATATAGTAGTCCAGAAGTTGCTTCTGTCGGCTTAACAGAACAAGAAGCAAAAGAAAAAGGCTATAAGTTAAAAGTAGGTAAGTTCTCATTCCGTGCAATCGGAAAGGCACTTGTATACGGAGAATCAGACGGTTTTGTAAAACTTGTAGTTGATGAAGAAACAAATGACATTCTCGGTGTTCATATGATCGGACCACATGTAACAGATATGATTTCTGAAGCTGGTCTTGCAAGAGTACTTGATGCAACACCTTGGGAAGTAGCACATACAATTCATCCGCATCCATCATTATCTGAGGCGATTGGTGAAGCTGCACTTGCTGTAGATGGAAGAGCGTTACACGCATAAAAATGTGGATTTAGGAGGTTATGAAAAATGGCAGAAGTAAAAGAAAAGCGCCATGAAGAGCTTGGCTTAAGTGATGAGCAAGTATTAGAAATGTTCCGTACGATGTTACTTGCACGTAAAATTGACGAACGTATGTGGTTATTAAACCGTGCAGGTAAAATTCCATTCGTAATTTCTTGTCAAGGACAAGAGGCTGCACAAGTTGGAGCGGCGTTCGCTCTTGATAGAGAGAAAGATTATGCATTACCATACTACCGGGATATGGGTGTTGTACTAGCGTTTGGTATGACAGCTAAAGAGCTTATGTTGTCTGCTTTCGCAAAAGCTGGAGATCCAAACTCTGGTGGTCGTCAAATGCCTGGTCACTTCGGTCAAAAGAAAAATCGTATTGTTACAGGCTCATCACCAGTAACAACGCAAGTACCACATGCAGTTGGTATTGCACTAGCTGGAAAAATGGAGAAGAAAGATTTAGTAACGTTCGTTACATTCGGAGAAGGCTCTTCAAACCAAGGTGACTTCCATGAAGGAGCAAACTTTGCTGGTGTACACAAACTACCTGTTATTTTCATGTGTGAAAATAATAAATACGCAATCTCTATTCCAGTTGAAAAACAATTAGCATGTAAAAACGTATCAGACCGTGCAATTGGTTACGGTATGCCTGGATATACAATAGACGGAAACGATCCGCTTGCAGTATATAAAGCTGTAAAAGAGGCAGCAGACCGCGGCCGTCGTGGTGAAGGCCCAACTTTAATTGAAACAGTATCATATCGTTTAACAGCACATTCTAGTGACGACGATGATCGTGTTTATCGTGATAAAGAAGAAGTAGAAGAAGCAAAGAAAAAAGATTCAATTATAACATTTGCAGCTTATTTAAAAGAAGCTGGCGTGTTAACTGAGGAATTTGAAAAACAAATGTTAGACGAAATTATGCATATCGTAAATGAAGCAACAGAATATGCAGAAAATGCTCCGTATGCAGCACCTGAAGATGCATTGAAGCACGTATACGCAGAATAGGGGGGAACGTTTCATGGCTGTAATGTCTTATATTGATGCTATTACATTAGCAATGCGCGAAGAAATGGAACGCGATGAGAAAGTATTCGTTTTAGGAGAAGATGTTGGTAAAAAAGGTGGCGTGTTTAAAGCGACACACGGTTTGTATGATCAATTTGGTGAAGATCGTGCGCTTGATGCACCGCTTGCAGAATCTGCAATTGCTGGGGTAGCAATTGGTGCGGCAATGTATGGTATGCGTCCAATCGCTGAAATGCAGTTTGCTGATTTCATCATGCCAGCAGTAAACCAAATTGTTTCTGAGGCAGCAAAAATTCGTTATCGTTCTAATAACGATTGGACTTGTCCAGTTACAATTCGTGCGCCATTTGGCGGCGGTGTTCACGGTGCATTGTATCATTCACAATCTGTAGAAGCGATGTTTGCAAACCAACCAGGTTTAAAAATTGTTATCCCTTCTACACCATATGATGCAAAAGGCTTATTAAAAGCTGCAATTCGTGATGAAGATCCAGTATTATTCTTTGAGCATAAGCGTGCATATCGCTTAATTAAAGGTGAAGTGCCAGAAGATGACTATGTATTACCAATCGGAAAAGCAGATGTAAAACGCGAAGGTGATGATATTACTGTTATCACTTACGGATTATGTGTTCACTTTGCTCTTCAAGCAGCTGAAAAGTTAGCACAAGATGGAATCTCTGCACACATTCTTGATTTAAGAACGGTATATCCGTTAGATAAAGAAGCAATTATTGAAGCGGCTTCTAAAACAGGTAAAGTTCTTCTTGTAACAGAAGACAATAAAGAAGGAAGTATTATAAGTGAAGTGGCAGCTATTATCGCTGAAAACTGTCTGTTTGATTTAGATGCGCCAATCGCACGTCTTGCAGGTCCAGATGTTCCAGCAATGCCATATGCACCAACAATGGAAAAATTCTTTATGGTAAATCCAGATAAAGTTGAAAAAGCAATGCGTGAACTTGCGGAATTTTAATCGGGGGGACTATACATGGCTGTAGAAAATATCACAATGCCTCAGCTCGGGGAGAGCGTTACAGAGGGTACAATTAGTAAATGGCTCGTTAATGTTGGCGATCACGTAAACAAGTATGATCCGCTTGCAGAAGTAATGACTGATAAAGTAAATGCTGAAGTGCCATCTTCTTTCACTGGTATTGTGAAAGAATTAATCGCTGGTGAAGGTGAGACGTTAGCTGTAGGTGAAGTAGTTTGTGTTATTCAAGTAGAAGGCGCAGATGAAGTAGCAGCGACAGCTGTTGAGGAAAAAACAAAAGAAGAACCAAAGGCAGAAGTAGCTACGCCTGAAAAAGCACCGAAAGCAAAACAACCAACTGATGGAAAACCACGTTTTTCACCAGCTGTTTTAAAACTTGCAGGTGAGCATAATGTTGATTTAGATTTAGTAGAAGGTACGGGAGCAAATGGCCGTATCACTCGTAAAGATATTTTAAAGCTGGTGGAATCTGGAAATATTCCGCAAGCAGGTGCGAAGAAAGAGGAAGCGGTAGCAGCAGTAGTAGAAGCGCGTCCAGAAGCACCAAAAGCAGCGCCAGTAGCACAAAAAGTAGAAGCTGTAAAACCAGTTTCTGTACCAACAATGCCTGGCGATATCGAAATTCCAGTAACAGGTGTGCGTAAAGCAATTGCAGCGAACATGTTACGTAGTAAACACGAAGCGCCACATGCTTGGATGATGATTGAAGTAGATGTGACAAACCTTGTGTCATACCGTAATTCAATTAAAGGTGATTTCAAAAAGCGCGAAGGCTTTAATTTAACGTTCTTTGCTTTCTTCGTAAAAGCAGTAGCGCAAGCGTTAAAAGAGTATCCTCAAATCAATTCAATGTGGGCTGGCGATAAGATCGTTCAGAAGAAAGATATTAACCTTTCTATCGCTGTTGCAACAGAGGACGAACTATTTGTACCAGTAATTAAACACGCGGATGAGAAGACGATTAAAGGTATCGCTCGTGAAATTACAGAGCTTGCAGGAAAAGTACGTACGAAATCGTTAAAAGCGGACGAAATGCAAGGCGGAACATTTACAATTAATAACACAGGATCATTCGGTTCTGTTCAATCTATGGGTATTATTAATTACCCACAAGCGGCTATTTTACAAGTTGAATCAATTGTAAAACGCCCAGTAATTATGGATAACGGTATGTTCGGTGCTCGCGACATGGTTAACTTATGTTTATCACTTGACCACCGTGTACTAGATGGCCTAATTTGTGGTAAGTTCTTAGGACGTGTAAAAGAAATTCTAGAAAATACGTCAGAAAATAATACATCTGTATATTAATAAAAAGCTCGCTTATGCGAGCTTTTTATCATCTTATTTCTTCATTTGCATCCTACTATATGTACAACACTTTTCCCAGCAATCTTACAATGAACGAGTATGTATTAGAAATTTACGAAAATACATTGCTGATATATGGTATATAGATATAAAATAAGAAAAGAATAATTTTTTTGGCAAATCTTACTGACGAAACTGTAGTATAATATATTGTATTGTATGAAAAAGAGAGTTATTCTATATAAGTGTTTTATAGATAATGTGTAATCAGTCGTCAAAACATGAAGAATGTTGACTCCTGGTTTTTTATTTTGCTGTAACAATGTTTCAGGAGGATGTCATGAAAAGAAGTACCGAGTTTCTAAAAAGTTTAGATGTAAAATTAATTTTAATTTTGTGTGCATTTTGTGTTATAAGTATAACTGCTATATATAGCAGTCAGCAAACCGGACAGTATGGAGATGCAAACTTTGCTATGAAGCAGGGAGTTAACTACATAATTGGGGTTGTATTGTTACTTCTTGTTGCTAGCATCGACTTAGATCAGTTGCAAAAATTGTCTTGGCCGCTTTATATTGCTGGGTTTGCTTCACTTATTCTTTTGAAAGTATTACCACCATCAGGTTTCACACCTGAAAAGTTAGGGGCAAAAAGGTGGTTCGTTTTTCCAGTACTTGGACAAATTCAGCCATCCGAGTTTTTCAAAATCGCATTGCTTCTCGTAGTAGCAAGTATAGCAGTGAAACATAATGCACAGTATATGGCAAGGACATTCCAAACGGATTTACAATTAGTAGGTAAAATTATGCTAGTATCCCTCCCGCCTATGGCCGTTGTATATAGCCAACCGGATACAGGGATGGTGTTCTTATATGCAGCAGCTATCGCATGTATTTTATTTATGTCAGGAATTCAAAAGAAATTAATTGCGTTATGTACAGTCATTCCGGTGACCATATTGTCTACATTAATATTTATATTTGTAAAATATCCAGATTTCTTCTTTAATAAATTAGTTACTTTGTTAAAACCTCACCAACAATCACGTATTATAGGTTGGCTAAATCCATTTGAGAATGCAAATGAAGGCTATCAAACACAGCAATCGATTTTAGCTGTAGGTAGTGGAGGTATGGAAGGGAAAGGATTTGGTGAAGGGAACGTCTATATTCCAGAGAAACACACTGACTTTATTTTCGCTACAATTGCCGAAGAAGGTGGATTTATAGTAGCGGCGTTAGTTGTGTTCTTGTTCCTGTTACTACTATATCGAACAATTATTATCGGTTATTCTGCTGATAATTTATTTGGTACATTATTATGTGCTGGATCAATAGGAATACTAACGGTTCAAATATTCCAAAATATTGGTATGATCGTTGGATTAATGCCTGTAAAAGGGATTGCATTACCTTTCTTATCGTATGGGGGAAGTTCCTTATTCTCGAATATGATTATGATGGGGCTCATATTATCGGTACGGAAAACGTATAAAAAATATATGTTTTCAGTTAAGTAAAAAAGCTGGTTCGTTTTTAAACGAACCAGCTTTTTTACATATATGCTCCTAAACGTTGCAAACTAAAACAGACTAGCAGTTTGGGATGTAAGGAGTGCAAAGTGATGCATATGCATATTTTTGAAGGAGCACGGCATCTTTCTAACGGTGAATGGGTTGTTCGAGCTATTATAGCGTACACATTTTTAATATTAGTTGCGAAATCGATGGGACAAAGATCCATCGCACAACTTCGCTTTTTAGATGTTGTATTAGTGTTATTACTTGGTGGTAATATTTCTAATGCGCTATCTGATGAAAAGGTCGGATTACTCGGTTCAATGATTACAACTTTTATACTAGTTGTACTTCATATTATAAGCTCTGTTTTAATGTTGAAATGGGATAGATGGAGACGCTTTTTAGAGCCTGCACCTATTATTCTTATACACAATGGTGCCATTGATTTTAGCAATTTGAAAAAGGCGAGAATTACGGCGGAATATTTATTTTCGGAACTTCGCATGCGAAATGTGAGCGATATTCAAACGATTAAATTAGCATTATGGGAAGCAAGTGGTGTTGTTTCTATATTTCAGTATCCAGAATATGAAGCAGTTTCTCGGCTTGATCTTAAAGTGGCGGGGAAAAAATCTCCAGTTGCTTTTATTTTAGTGAAGGATGGAAGAATTCAGCAGGACGTTCTCGCTTTAGTAGGAAAAACAGAAGAGTGGGCGAGAGAATTTCTAGAGAAGAGTGCAGAAGTCGAATCCATTATGTTAGCTACAGTAGATGAAGCGCATAAAATAAATATTTTGTTAAAAAAATGAAAAATATACGCATTTTGTCGTTTCATACATATGATACAATAGTGTGGACAACGAAAAAATGGGAGGTGTTTCCATGGGATATGTAGAGGAATTACGAAAAGTAGTTGGTCATCGCCCTTTAATTTTAGTTGGTGCTGTTGTACTCGTTATAAATGAAAGTGGATATGTATTATTACAGCAAAGAACAGAGCCTTACGGAAAATGGGGGTTGCCTGGCGGGCTAATGGAGCTTGGTGAATCACCAGAAGAAACAGCTTACCGTGAAGTATATGAAGAGACAGGAATAGAAGTAAAGAACCTCCGATTAATCAATGTATTTTCTGGAGCGAACTATTTTTCAAAATTAACAAACGGTGATGAGTTTCAATCCGTAACGACAGCCTATTATACCGATGAATACGAAGGGAATTTTGTTATGAATAAAGAAGAAGCGGTTCAGCTTACATTCTTCCCACTAACAGAACTACCTGACTATATTGTAGGATCGCATAAAAAAATGATTGGTGAATATATAAAAATTATGGGAAATAAGATATAATATATAATGAAAGAGATACAAAAACACAGTTCTGGTCGGTAGTCCAGACGCATGATTTCATGTCAGTAACCTTCCCCTCCGGGATGTCCAGTATTTCTAATTTTTTTAAAGGAGGGGCTGTCAATGGATTTGACAGTATATCACGATGGTCAATTTTTCGTAGGAATTATTACGCATAAAGAAAAAGGAAAATTGTATGGAGCAAGGTATATTTTTGGAATGGAACCTTCAGATGAAGAAGTACTTATATTTGTGAATGGTCTAATGTTAGCATATTTCCAGCACGTTGCAAAATGCGGTGTGGAAGTGAAAGAAAAACAGCGTCCCAAAAATATAAAACGTACCATACGACAAGCGGCAAAAGAAGTAAATGTAAAACGTTTTACTAAGGCACAAGAAGCGATTAGTTTATCTTATGAATTGTATAAACAAGAAAAGAAAGTGCAGTCTAAAGAGAAGCGAGAAGCTGAAAAACAAAGAAGACGTTTAATTAAAGTACAAAAAGCAAAGCAAAAGCATCGTGGCCATTAAAAAAAGGTGTTAGAGCAAGGGCTCTAACACCTTTTCTATGCCTAAATACAAGTAAACTTACTTGTATTTCATAAACATTAACTGGTAAGATACAAATAGGTAGAATTAGAGGAGGGAAAAGATTGATTAACTTTAACTTTTTTATGAATGATGTTGTCCGTCAAGCGCGTGAAGAGATTGTCTCTGCGGGATATACAGAATTGACGACACCAGAAGCAGTCGAAGAAGCATTTAAAAGAAATGGTACAACACTTGTAATGGTAAACTCTGTATGTGGTTGTGCAGGTGGCATTGCTCGTCCTGCTGCTGCACATTCCGTACATTATGATAAACGCCCTAACCACCTTGTAACGGTATTTGCGGGTCAAGATAAAGAAGCAACAGCAACAGCTCGTGAATATTTTGAAGGATATCCACCTTCATCTCCATCATTTGCGTTATTGAAAGATGGAAAAATTGTAACGATGGTAGAACGTCATGAAATTGAAGGTCATGAACCAATGCAAGTTATTGCAAAACTACAATCTTATTTCGAAGAGAATTGTGAAGAACTATAAATATAAGCGAAAAGGCGGTACGTCCACAATGAAGTGGATGTACCGCCTTTTTTATTTAGTTTTTAAAATAATTAAACATGCAGGAAGTTGTTGTTTTATGCATGTTTTCATGCATTGACAACAGCTTTAATGCTGTTTTTTTATTTATTTTTATTTTAAATATTGCATAAAAATGAAAGTGCTGATACAATACAAACATCGAATAAATATTCTATTAAACTTTTAAATATACATTATTAGGGGGAATAAAGATGAAGAAGTTGTTATCAATATCGTTTGCACTTATTTTAATTGTAAGTATATTCAGTGCTTGTAGTAATGGGGAAGAAAAGGCTACTGGAAAAAATAAAAAAGTACTCGTTATGGGGACTTCAGCAGACTATAAACCGTATGAATACGTAGAAGCTTCAAAAAGTGATGAAATTATCGGCTTTGATGTTGATATTGCCAAATATATCGGAAAAGAACTTGGATACGAAGTGAAAGTGAAAGACATGGATTTCGGCGGATTATTAGCATCTCTTAATTCAGGAAAAGTTGATTTCGTTATGGCGGGTATGACGCCAACTGCAGAGCGTAAAAATAATGCTGATTTCACAGATATATATTTTGTTGCAAAAAATATGATCGTTTCAAAAAAGGGCTCTAATATTAAATCGTTAGAAGATTTAAAAGGGAAAAAAGTAGGAGTACAAACAGGATCAATTCAAGAAGAAAAGGCAAAAGAATTTCAGAAACAAGTCGATTTCAAAGCTGAGGGACGTGACCGTATACCAGAAATCGTACAAGAAATTAAAGCTGGTCGTTTTGACGCTGCAATTATAGAAGACACAGTTGCAAAAAATTATTTAGAAAAAATGAAAGAACTACAAGGAATTGAAATTCAAGAAGCACCAGAAGAAGTAGGTGCAGCAATTGCTCTTCCGAAAAATAGTGATAAAACAGAAGAATTTAATAAAGTAATTAAGAAAATGCAAGAAAATGGAGAAATGGATAAATTAGTGAAGAAATGGTTTGGTAGCGGAAAATAAGCTGCCTTTCACTTTTCTGTGAGGGGAATGAAAAGGATGAATCTAGATTTTTCGGCAATTACGCCTTCAATACCATATATATTAAAGGGATTAGAAGTTACATTGAAAATTGTAGCTGCATCAGCTGTGGTAGGATTTATTTTAGGAACGTTATTAGCACTTTGCAAAATTGCTAGAATACGAGTATTAAATATTGCAGCAGATATTTATACGTCAATATTTCGTGGCACACCGCTAGTATTACAATTAATGATTATTTATTTCGGTGTTCCGCAAATGATGGGTTATGAGATACCGGCCTTTTTAGCAGCTGTACTTGCATTTAGCTTAAATTCAGGTGCATATATGTCAGAAGTAATTCGTGCCGGCATTCAAGCAGTCGATAAAGGACAAACAGAAGCAGCAATGGCTTTAGGTATTCCGTACAGTAAAATGATGAGAAATATTATTTTTCCTCAAGCTTTAAAAAATATATTACCAGCACTTGTGAATGAGTTTGCGACACTTACGAAAGAGTCGGCTGTAGTAACCGTAATAGGAGCGACTGATTTAATGCGCCGTGCTTATATTGTAGGTGGTGAAACATTTAAATATCTTGAGCCATTACTTTTTGTTGGACTTATTTATTATATATTAGTAATTATTCTTACATTAGTCGGGAAAGCCATTGAAGGGAGAATGAAGAAAAGTGATTAAAATTGACAACCTTCATAAATCATTTGGGAAAAATGAAGTATTAAAAGGAATTACAACAACGATTGAGAAAGGAGAGGTTGTTGCAATTATTGGACCGTCTGGATCTGGAAAGTCAACGTTTTTACGCTGTATGAATGTATTAGAAGCGCCGACAGATGGTCACATTTGGATTGGAACGGAAGAAGTAACGAATCCGAAAACAAATATTATGCACGTTCGTGAAAATGTCGGAATGGTATTTCAACATTTTCACTTATTCCCTCATATGACTGTATTAGAAAATATTACGTATGCTCCTATCAATGTAAAAGAAGTAACGAAGCAAGAAGCTGAAAAAAAAGCTGAGAAACTTCTAGAAAAAGTGGGGTTATTAGATAAGAAAGATGCATATCCAAATCGTCTTTCAGGAGGACAAAAGCAACGTGTAGCAATTGCAAGAGCGTTAGCGATGGAACCGGAAGTTATGTTATTTGATGAACCTACCTCTGCGCTAGATCCAGAAATGGTGAAAGAAGTGTTAGAAGTTATGAAATCATTAGTTACGACAGGAATGACGATGGCAATCGTTACACATGAAATGGGATTTGCAAAAGAAGTAGCAGACCGTGTTCTCTTTTTAGATGGTGGAAAGCTCGTAGAAGATAGTAATCCGGAAGAGTTTTTTACAGCACCAAAAAGTGACCGTGCAAAAGAATTTTTGCAAAAGATATTGTAATATGTGAAGGGTACGTGAATAATAGGTAGAAAAGGATGACATTGCGTCATCCTTTTTTTATACTATTTTTAAATACATTTATACATATAGGAGTAATGATATGTTTAAAATTGGATATAGAACAGTGAAAACAGCGCTTGGAACGGGAGCGGCAGTTTTTATTGCTCAGTTATTAGGATTAGAATTTTATAGTTCAGCTGGTATTTTAGTCATTTTATGTGTGCAAAATACGAAACGAAAATCCGTTCAAGTATCGTTGCACCGTTTTTTAGCTTGTGTATTATCGATGGTATTTGCGTTTTGTATTTTTGAAACGATTGGTTATACACCACTAGCGATTAGCGTATTACTGCTTACCTTTATTCCAACTGCAGTTATGTGCAAAATTCAAGAAGGGATCGTCACGAGTTCGGTTATCGTTATGCATCTGTATTCATTAAAGCAAATTACATGGTCTATAGTTGGTAATGAAATTGCTATATTAACGATTGGAATTAGTGTCGCTTTATTAGTAAACATGTACATGCCAAGCAGTGAGAATAAACTGAAAGAGTATCAAGGAAAAATAGAAGAGCATTTCAGAACGATTTTGTTTGAAATGGTCGTTTATTTACGGAATCGAGATAGTAATTGGAGTGGGGCCGAATTAATTGAAACAGAAATGATGCTGAAAGAAGCGAAAGATTTATCATTTAAAAAACTTGAGAATGAATTTATGCGTGAAGATGACTATTATTATCGGTATTTTGATATGCGTATGCAACAATTTGAAATTTTGGAGCGCATGATACCATTAGCTGCATCACTATCTTGGACGTATGAACAAGCTGATATGATTGCAGACGTAATTGAAAATATAGGGAATTCTATTCGACCTGAAAGTACAGGGGTCATTTCGTTAAGACAACTTCAAGAAATGCGAGAATTATTTAGAGAAATGCCTTTACCAGTCTCGCGAAAAGAATTTGAAATACGTGCAAAACTTGTTCAACTTGTTTATGAGATGGAGCAATATTTACTCATTAAAAGTCGTTTTAAGGGAAAGGATAATATAAAAGAACTTATTTAGAAGGTAGGAAATATATATGCCGTATCTTCTTTCTTTATTATTATGTCTTTCTCTATCACCGATCTGGCCTCTTGGTGATAACCCACGTGCTGGAGATCCTTTTATAATTGTAAATAAAGCAACGAATAAACTAGCTTACATCGATGATGGGAAGATCCAAAAGGTTTTTCCAGTAGCGACAGGGAAAACAAATGAATTAACCCCAGAAGGAACTTTTGACATTGTATTGAAGGCGAAGGATCCCTATTATATTGCGAAGGATATTCCTGGGGGCTCTCCAAAAAATCCACTTGGATCGAGGTGGATGGGATTTAATGCAAGAGGAACGGATGGAAGTAAGTATGGGATACACGGGACAAACCAGCCTAGTTCAATTGGAAAATATATTTCGCAAGGATGTATAAGAATGAAGAAACATGATGTGGAATATTTGTTTGATCGTATTCCAATTGGAACGAAAGTATCGATTGTGAAATCGAAAAAAACATTTCAGCAATTGGCGAAGGAAAAAGGGGCCATAGTATTTGGAAAAGTCAACGAAACGGTTGGCTTTTTCTTTTATTATAAGTTGTCTTGACATGTGTACATAACCATGCGTTAATGAGAATATATAAAGATAATTGAGTAAAGGGGTTGCTCATATGTATTTAAATCCAAAAATTTCTTACATGCAGTTTTGTGTTGGTTTTCTATTTGTTATTACATTCATATTGGCAACTTTTAATATATGTTCTTACGTTGTAGCGATTGTATTTATGGCATTACTCAATCTTACTTTTGTTATTGGGGCATTTCAGCAGAAACAATATACAAGTTTTGTAATAGCACTTGTAATGGCCTTTTCCTTTAGCATTGTAGCAATTGTAATATATATAAAATAAAATGTTCATTACAAGATAGACTATTTCGATTTCGAGATGGTCTATTTTGTATGTGTAAGCAGTAAAAAAAGGACGAGTGAATCGTCCTTTTTACCAAAACATACTTGCGCCAGTAAGTAATGTTGTTACAAGCATAGAAATTAGCATTATATAAACCATAATTTTTTGAGCTTTTTTATGCATCGTTAAACCTCCTTGCAAATCAGTACAATTTCATTGTAACGAGAAATGAAATTGTGGACAAGGGGAGAGAAAGGACAAAATTCGGGAAGGGGGTGCAAAATATTACAGGAAATTTGAGCATACGTAGAGAATATGTTAAAAGATAGATTATTAATTTTTTTTATGCAAGCTGAAGAATGGAGATACAATGATGAAAATATACGAGACAGATCGTTTACATTTAAGAGAAATTGATGAGTCGTATGCGGAAAAAGTTCTTCAATATTACGACAAAAATCGTGAATTTTTAAAAGCGTGGGAAGAGTATAGACCGGAGGGGTTTTTCACGTTAGATTATCAAAAGAAAAAGTTACAAAAGGATAGAAAAGAGTTCGCGGAAGGCAAGATTATCAGGCTTTGGATTTTTAAAAAGGGTGATGATACAAAAATTATTGGATGTATTTCATTTAATCTAATTGTTCGCGGAATTTATCAATCTTGTGTACTCGGTTATAAATTAGATAAGGAAGAATTGAATAAAGGTTACACAACAGAAGCGCTTAGAAAAGCAATTCAAGTTACCTTTGAAGAATTTCATTTACATCGTATAGAAGCACCAATTATGCCACGAAATTTAGCATCTATACAAGTAGTGACGAAGATAGGATTTCAATATGAAGGTGTATCTCGAAAAATGCTAATGGTAAATGGCATCTGGGAAGATCATATGCGCTGGGTATTGTTAAACGAGTAATAGAAGGCAGATGGGTATCTAGATGTGTTAACCATCTGTTTTTTGTCTTGTATTTCGAAACTTTTGCGAAATTCTGTTATAATTAATGTTGTTATATACATAATGGTAGTGCAGGAGGCGCAGTCTTATGATTAATCAAGAACGTTTAGTAAATGAATTTATGGAGTTAGTACAAGTAGATTCTGAAACAAAATTTGAAGCAGAAATTTGCAAAGTGTTAACAGAGAAATTTACTGCTTTAGGTGTAGAAGTATTTGAGGATGACACGATGGGTGTGACTGGTCATGGTGCAGGTAACTTAATTTGTACTTTACCAGCAACAAAAGACGGTGTTGATACAATTTATTTCACTTCTCATATGGATACAGTAGTTCCTGGTAATGGAATTAAGCCTTCTATTAAAGATGGATATATCGTATCAGATGGTACTACAATTTTAGGAGCCGATGACAAAGCTGGATTAGCATCTATGTTTGAAGCAATTCGTGTCTTAAAAGAGAAAAACATTCCTCATGGTAAAATTGAATTTATTATTACAGTTGGAGAAGAATCTGGTCTTATTGGCGCAAAAGCGTTAGATCGCGAGCGCATTACAGCAAAATATGGTTATGCATTAGATAGTGATGGAAAAGTTGGTGAAATTGTAGTTGCAGCGCCAACACAAGCGAAAGTGAATGCGATTATTCGCGGGAAAACAGCTCATGCTGGCGTAGCACCAGAAAAAGGTGTATCTGCAATTACTATCGCAGCAAAAGCAATCGCAAAGATGCCACTTGGTCGTATCGATTCTGAAACAACTGCAAATATTGGACGTTTTGAAGGTGGTACACAAACAAATATCGTTTGCGATCATGTTCAAATCTTTGCAGAAGCTCGTTCTTTAATAAATGAGAAAATGGAAGCACAAGTTGCAAAAATGAAAGAAGCATTTGAAACAACTGCAAAAGAAATGGGTGGTCATGCAGACGTTGAAGTAAACGTTATGTATCCAGGATTTAAGTTTGCTGCTGGCGATCACGTTGTAGAAGTTGCGAAACGTGCAGCTGAAAACATTGGTCGTACGCCTTCTCTTCACCAAAGTGGTGGCGGAAGTGATGCGAACGTAATCGCAGGACATGGTATCCCAACAGTTAACTTAGCAGTTGGTTATGAAGAAATTCATACAACAAATGAAAAAATTCCTGTTGAAGAATTAGCGAAAACAGCAGAATTAGTTGTAGCTATTATCGAAGAAGTAGCGAAGTAAGTAATAAAGTCAAAAAGACGTGTGAACCAATTATGGTTTACACGTCTTTTTTTATTTTGATTCAATTGCTTTCACAAGGCGGATAAGCCAATATAGGAAAATCCATGGCAGTATATAGGTTGTTAGGATACTTAGTAAGCGTGGAAGGAGCCCTGCTACGTTTATATCAAAAATAGGAAGTAATAAATAATTAATTAAGAGGACTAATATAATAATGAGAAATGTATAGTTGAGTTTACTATTTGATTTCACAATAGATCACCCTTTTTACAATAATATCCATATTCAATATAAAGTATAGCAAAAATAAGGATAAAAAAAAGAATAAGTAATTATTATATTGTACATGAATTTGATATAATGAAAGAACAAATGTTCTTTGGAAGGGGTGAGTATAATGCGAGAAATGTATCCGAAAAATGGACGTGTTATTTTACATGTAGATATGAATTGTTTTTTCGCATCTGTTGAAATTGCTCATGACCCATCATTACAAGGAAAGCCATTAGCGATTGCGGGGAATGAAAAAGAGAGAAAAGGGATTATCATAACATGTAGTTATGAGGCGAGAGAATATGGAATACGTACGACGATGCCTCTATGGGAAGCGAAGCGATTATGCCCGCAATTAGTTGTGAGGCACCCTAATTTTACATTATATCGAGAAGCTTCATTTCAAATGTTTCAAATTCTTTCCCGTTTTACAGAACAAATACAACCGTTTTCTATAGATGAAGGGTATTTAGATATTACAGATTGCTATGCGCTCGGTTCGCCTCTTGAAATAGCGAAGATGATTCAACAAGCGTTACTAACAGAGTTACAGCTTCCATGTAGCATTGGGATTGCCCCAAACCTTTTCCTAGCAAAGACTGCTTCAGATATGAAAAAACCTCTTGGAATTACAGTACTTCGAAAACGTGATATCCCAGAAATTATTTGGCCACGATCAGTTGCAGAGATGCATGGAATCGGAGAGAAAACAGCTGAAAAACTAAAAGACATTCATATACATACAATTGAACAGTTAGCAAAAGGAGACGAGCATATCATTCGCGCTAAAATTGGAAAGCACGGTGTTGATTTACAAAAACGTGCAAAAGGTATGGATGACAGGGAAGTTGATCCGAATCAAATGGGACAACATAAAAGCGTTGGAAATTCGATGACTTTCTCAAAGGATATGGACGAAGAAAAAGAATTACTTGATATGTTAGAAAGATTATCGAAATCAGTAAGCAAAAGGCTACAAAAACGAACTCTCGTTAGTTATAACATTCAAATTATGATTAAATACCATGATCGTCGCACGGTAACACGGAGTAAACAATTGAAAAATGCAATATGGGAAGAACGGGTTATTTTCCAAGCAGCATCACGTTTATGGAAGCAACACTGGGATGGTGATTCTGTTCGTCTGTTAGGTGTTACAGCTACTGAATTAGAGTGGAAGACAGAATCGGTGAAACAGTTAGATTTGTTTTCATTCGAAGAAGATGCGAAAGAAGAGCCGTTACTTGCTGTTATTGATCAAATTAATGAAAAGTATGGAACACCTCTTTTACAGAGAGGTAGTCAATTATTGCGTAAGCAAGAAAAGTCGTTTCAGCAAAAATTAGAAAATAAGTTTATGTAGAAGGTGGCATGAAGCAGTAAATATCATGCCACGATATACATTTGACCAGGGTCTATCTTCATGATTAGACTTTGCTGCTGCTGATGCTGCAAAGCTTGACAAGGCTATTCCTGCTGTTAAAGTTAGAACCGTTATTTTTTTCATTTATACTCCTCCTATTCTTTTACTTGTAAGCCCTTAAAAAATATAGCATATAAAACAAAATGATATATATATAGATTTTTAAATGTTAATATTTCTTTAATATTAACTATAACTTTTTAACAAATATCTTATAAAAAATATCATTACACAAAGTTTTTCAACCAATAAAAGCTGTTTTACTTATAGATATTAAATAAAAACAAGATATTTACAAAAAAAATACAATATAGTTGCTTCAATTGCGCTACAAGTAAAAGGATTATTTAATAAATCAAGTGAAAAGATAATTTTAGATGAATTTGATCGAAGTATGTATACAGATTTTCGGACAGAAGATGATTGTTTGTTAAGTAAGTATAAATAAAAAAGCACTGTAACCAGTGCTTTTTATTATAGATTATGAGATTGTAGGATTTTCAAAAATAACAATTTCTGAGTTACTTGTTGTTGAAACGCGTTGTGCGTAATATGTTAAAGCTGAAGAAATATATGTTGGTAACGTCTCATTTGTATGTGATGTTGTATATTCATGGATTAATTCTTTTAAAGTCGTCCATTCTAATTGTGCTGGGTGATCAGAAACGAAAGAACTTACCCAGCGATCAAATGAAGATGAAAAATCAGTTTGTAAACGAAATACTTCTTTCATAATAAAACGCTCCCTTAAAATGTAGTATAATCATTTTAACATAAAACACGAACGATTACTAAGTTTTTTGAATATAACGTTCGTGTTATATAGTTGTCTAGATGATTGGTTATGTAAATTCGATTTGCCATTTGAAATAACATTCCGTAAGATGAAAGATAGATTATATAAAGAGCTGGAGGAAAGAAAGTGGAATTTGTATTTTTAGGAACTGGTGCAGGTGTTCCTTCGAAAGGAAGGAATGTTTCAGCAATTGCTTTGCAGTTGTTAGAAGAACGAGGACAGACTTGGTTATTTGACTGTGGCGAGGCGACGCAACATCAAATATTACATACATCAGTACGTCCACGCCGCATTGAAAAAATATTTATTACGCATTTACATGGCGATCATATTTTTGGATTGCCGGGTTTATTGGGTAGCCGTTCGTTTCAAGGTGGAACAACAAAATTAACAGTGTACGGACCAAAAGGAATTAAACAATTTATTGAAGTGGCATTATTAGTAAGTACGACACATGTTAAATATCCACTTGAAATCGTTGAGATTACGGAAGAAGGTATTGTGTTTGAGGATAATGAATTTTGTGTAGAAACAAAAAGGTTATCACATGGAATTGAATGCTTCGGATATCGAATTGTAGAGAAAGATATACAGGGAGCTCTTTTAGTGGATAAGTTACTGGGAATGGGTGTGAAACCTGGTCCCGTTTTTAAACGCTTAAAAGATGGTGAAGTAGTTGAATTAGAGAATGGCACAGTGTTAGATGGAAAAGATTTTATTGGCCCGCCTCAAAAAGGAAGAGTTATTACAATTTTAGGCGATACACGATATTGCGAAGCGAGTAGAGAGCTTGCGCAAGATGCTGACGTACTTGTTCATGAAGCGACTTTTGCGGCAGAAGATGAACAACAAGCGTATGATTATTTTCATTCCACATCTAAGCAAGCTGCGAGTATTGCACTTCAGGCAAATGCAAAACGCTTAATATTGACTCATATTAGTTCTCGTTATCAAGGAGATACATATAAGGAATTATTGAAAGAGGCAAGAGAGCTATTTTCTAATACAGAAATAGCTACGGATTTAAAATCATTTCCAGTAGAAAGATAATAATGTTGTGAAAAAATGGTGACGATAGGTTGCCATTTTTTTTATTTCTAAAAAAAATTAAAAATAAAACTGTTATCATTTTATTTTTATATAGGATGACACAGAAAGTTTTAATGATGTGAAGATATAGGATAAAAATACATAATACCGATTATTTAGAAAAACTGTTATATAAGTCAGACGACATACGAGTGGTACAAGTAGCGAAAATGGATTTTTATTCAGAACTTTTAAAATTCATTAAAAGTAAGCGTTTTATTAAAAACAAGCTATAATGAGGGCAGATTATAATTTATTGTAGGCTACATGCGTTTTAGCCATTTGTCATAACAAGTGAAGTTGACTAAATCGTGAGAGAGCAACATGGAAATTATAATAGGAAGGATATTACTATTATTTGTACTAAGTCTTTTTTCACTTTTTAGCTTTAAAATATCAAAAGGTATGAAAGCAATGGGAGTTTCACTTGTTTATGCTATGCTTGTAAGGGGTTCTGTGTTAAACTTTGGATTGCTACCAGACTTTATTGTGGACTATCTTATATTATTTTTAAATGCAGGTAATGCTAAGTTTCTTATTTATTATTATAACTGGTATTATTTCAGGATATATTGCTTCACTGTTATTCAAAAACTATCCAATTCTTACAGCGGAACAAATTCGTGGTACGACTGGAACAGCAACCGATTCGGTAGCTTAATAGAATAGTAAATAATTTTTTCATAGAGGTTTAGGGGGAGTTATGATGAAGTATCGCTCAGTGTTTGATATTATTGGTCCGGTTATGATTGGTCCATCAAGTTCACATACAGCAGGCGCGGCAAGAATGGGGCAAGTTGCTCGTCAGCTGTTTCGTCATGAACCAGAGAGAGTTAGCATTTCATTATATGGTTCATTTGCAAAAACATACCGTGGTCACGGTACGGATGTAGCGCTAATCGGTGGAATACTAGGATTTGAAACAGATGATTTACGTATTCCAAGTGCGTTAGATATTGCAAAAGAACGCGGGATTGAAGTGGAATTCATTGAAGAAGATGCAAATGCTCCGCATCCAAATACAGCGAAAATTCGTCTGTATAAAGGTGAAGAGGAAATTGAAGTTGTTGCTTGCTCAATTGGTGGCGGTAAAATTGAAGTTGTAGAATTAAACGGATTCGATCTTCAATTAACAGGCACGAGTCCAGCACTACTTATTGTAAATAACGATCGCTTTGGTGCTATCGCAGCTGTAGCTTCAATCCTTGCTAAGCATGAGATTAACATAAGTACAATGAGTGTTTCTCGTAAAGAAAAAGGAAGAAGAGCGCTTATGGTCATTGAAACAGATGAATTATTAGCAGATGAAGTAATTGCGGAAATAAATGGGCAACAAAATATTTGTCAAGTAACTATTATGGATTAATTGCAGGGGGGACACACCATGTTTCGGAACGCAGCGGAACTAGTGGCGCAAGCTAAAGAGCAAAATGTAAAAATCGCAGAAATTATGATTCAATGTGAAATGCAAACAAGAAATATCTCACGTAAAGAAGTAATTGCTGGAATGGAAAAGAACTTAGTCGTGATGGAACAAGCAGTAGAACGCGGTATTCGTGGTGTAAAATCACCGACTGGTTTAACTGGCGGGGATGCTGTGAAAGTCCAAGCGTATATGCAGAGTGGAAAAGGCTTATCTGGAGATACGATTTTGGACGCAGTGAGTAAAGCTGTTGCGACAAATGAAGTAAATGCGGCGATGGGAATTATTTGTGCAACACCAACAGCAGGATCTGCTGGAACAGTGCCAGGTGTACTGTTTGCACTGCAAGAAAAATTACAGCCGACACGCGAAGAAATGATTGAATTTTTATTTACAGCAGGAGCTTTCGGTATGGTTGTTGCGAATAATGCTTGTATTTCTGGCGCGGCAGGAGGTTGCCAAGCTGAAGTAGGTTCAGCAAGTGGAATGGCAGCTGCAGCAGCAGTTGAGATGGCTGGTGGAACACAAGATCAAGCAGCTACAGCGATGGCGATTTCATTAAAGAATATGCTTGGTTTAGTATGTGATCCTGTTGCAGGGCTTGTAGAAGTACCTTGTGTAAAACGTAATGCAGCAGGAGCTGCGAATGCCATGATTTCAGCTGATTTATCATTAGCTGGTGTAACGAGTACAATTCCATGTGATGAAGTCATTGAGGCGATGTTTAGAATTGGACAAACGATGCCAGTAGCACTTCGTGAAACAGCAGAAGGTGGCCTTGCAGCAACACCGACAGGTCGTCGTTTGCAAGAAGAGATTTTTGGTAAGAGTAATAACTAAAAGCATATCATATGATTAAAGTAAAAACGGAGCTCAAATAAAGTTGAGCTCCGTTTTTTATTTTTCTTTTGCTATTTCTTCTAATGTTTTTCCAAGATCGTGTGATCGTTTCGTTGCTTGTGTAATACATGAGATTAATGCTTGTTGAAAATTATGCTCCTTTAATACTTCAATACCTGCTTCAGTTGTTCCGCCAGGAGAAGTAATTTCTTTTCGCAAAATAGAAGGGTGTTTTTCGCTTGCTTTTAGCATTTCAGCAGAACCAATCATTGTCTGAAGAATAAGAGATTTTGCAACATCTTCTTTTAAACCAATTTTTTTTGCTGCCTCTTCCAGTGCCTCTACCACGTAATAAATATAAGCTGGTCCACTTCCAGATAATGCAGTGATAGCATGCATATCTTCTTCTTCTACAACAGAGACGAGACCAATCGTTTCAAATAAAGATGTTGCAGTGCGAATATGTTCCTCCGTTGTGTGTTCTGAAGGTGAGATAGCGGTAGCGGATTTTAAAATGGCTGCAGATGTATTTGGCATTGCACGAATAATCGGAACGTCTTTTTGAAGTAGGTTTCTAATTGAATGAGTAGAAACACCTGCTAATAATGAAATAATAAGCAAGTCATTATTTATGTATTCTTTAAGAGGAATAACCGCTTCTGCGACATCTTTTGGCTTCATAGCTAGAAAAAGAATATTTGCATCAGCAAGTAATTCCTTTTTATTATGTGTACCTTTGACACCGTATTTTTTATGTAACTCCTGTAATCTTGTCTCGTTAGAACGATTACTTACAGTGACGTGTTCTCCCTTAACAACATTTGCGTTTAATAAGCCACCAATAATCGCTTCGGCAATAGAGCCTGCACCGAGAAAGGAAATGTTTTGCATAGACATGATGTGCCTCCTTTAAATTTGGTTAGAAATACTTATAAATGTACATACATTCGTTTTTTTATGGAAAAGACCTCTTTTTATCTGAAAATAATGACAAATTTATAGGGAAGTTGTAAACTGAAGAGGTATTCATTTTTGAACCGGAAAAAGACAGGGGGGGCTAAGCATGACGGCGATTCATCGAATGGAGATTCCTGTTCCATTTGCAGTTGAGACAGTGAATGTGTTTTTAGTTGAGGGGGAAACATTAACGTTAATTGATACAGGGACAAATACAGAAGAAGCAAAGAAAGCACTAGAAAGTCAATTAGGTGCATTAGGATATAAGATAGAAGATATTGAAACGGTAGTGATTACGCATCACCATGCGGATCATTGCGGACTTTTAAATACATTTTCTGAAAAAGTAAAGATTATCGGACATCCTTGGAATGAACCGTGGATTACACAGAATGCTGAATTTTTAAAGAGGTATCATGAATTTTTTAAAGAGACAGCCTTGCAGTTCGGCGTTCCAGCAGTATTTCTGAATGGTGAGGCGTTATTGACGACGAAGACACTTAAATATTCTTGTAATAGATCGTTAACACATACCGTGAGAGAGGGAGATCGTATAGATTCGTTACCTGGATTTACAGTGATTGAAACCCCGGGTCATGCTTCCACTCATATTTCATTATATAGAGAATCTGATGGAATATTAATTGGTGGGGATGCTCTCATTAGTCATATTTCTTCAAATCCAATATTAGAACCACCATATGAAGGGCAAACAGAAAGAGCGCATCCTTTATTGCAGTACAATCAAACGTTAAAACGTTTAAGTGAAATGAATATTTCACGGATTTTATCAGGGCATGGGGAAGATGTTCTGAATGTGAAACAACTTATTGAAACAAGATTACAAAAGCAAGAGACACGTGCTTTTAAAGTGCTTGAACTATTAAAGGAAAAGCCAATGACAGCATTTGAGGTGTGTGTAAAACTATTTCCGGTATTATATAAAGAGCAATTACCACTTACTATCTCAGAAACTGTTGGACAATTAGACTTTTTAGCATATAATCAACAGGTGATGATTGATGAATCTTCACAACAATTGATTTATTATGCAAAGTAGGTGACAGCAATGACGGGATGTTTACAAGAAAAAGTAATCGTCATTACAGGTGCTTCTAGTGGAATTGGAGAGCAAGTTGCAATGCAGGTTGCAGAGCAAGGGGCGACGCCGGTATTAATGGCTCGAACAGAAGAGAAGCTACAAGCATTAGCAGACAAAATTAAAGTAACGTATAATACGCCTTGCTATTACTATGTATTAGATGTAAGTGAAGAAACGGAAGTACAATCTGTTTTTTCAAAGGTATTACAAGAAGTAGGACGTATTGATATATTGGTAAATAATGCTGGGTTTGGTATCTTTAAAACGTTTGAAGATGCTTCAATGGATGAAGTAAAGGATATGTTTCAAGTAAATGTATTTGGATTAGTAGCTTGTACGAAAGCGGTATTACCTAATATGATAAAAAGGAACGAAGGACAAATTATTAATATTGCTTCATTGGCTGGAAAAATTGCAACTCCGAAGTCGAGTGCTTATGCAGCAACAAAACACGCTGTATTAGGATTTACGAATAGTTTACGTATGGAGTTATCTAACACAAATGTGTATGTAACAGCAATTAACCCAGGACCGATAGAAACGAACTTTTTTGAAATAGCCGATCAATCAGGTACATATGTGAAAAATATGGGACGTTACATGTTAAAACCAACATATGTAGCAGAACAAATCGTAAAGACGATGCAAACGAAAAAACGTGAAGTAAACTTGCCGAAGTGGATGGGAATGGGGCCAAAGCTCTACGCATTATTCCCAGGTTTATTTGAACGCGTTGCAGGCAAATCATTAAGTAAAAAATAGGAGATTTCCATATGGAAATCTCCTATTTTTTATTTTCCAGTCACATAATCGTAAACGATATCCTCAACAGCCTCGTATACATCAATTTCAGTATTTGAATGAATTATCATTTGAATATGTTTAATTAGCATTTCCTGATCCTCTTTTGAAACAGGATTACATTGATATTGCCGAAAACTTTTTATAATCATTTTCTCAATTAATTTTTTATTCATGTTTTTCCCCGCCTGTATGTATACATGTATTGTTTTATTGTACTTGAAGTGAAATAAAAATACTACTATGCACTATTTTTGCATAAAAATCCACTTGTGTATATTGCTTTTATAGCAAGAATAATATTTTGAAGTTTTTAAAAATTATAAATATTTAATTGACTTTATAATTATGCAATATTATAATCAAACTTAATTTAAAGAATAGATATGAGGAGGAGCTTATGAAAGTCGCAATTATTGGAGCAACTGGATATGGAGGTATTGAGTTAGTTCGGTTATTAGAGCAACATCCATATTTTTCGATAGCATCTCTCCATTCTTTTTCACAAGTCGGTGAATTTATAACAAATGTATACCCGCATTTTCGAAATGTTCTTGTCCATACGTTACAAGAAATTGATGCGGAGAAAATAGAGAAGGAAGCTGAAATTGTATTTTTAGCAACCCCAGCGGGAGTATCGGCAGAGTTAACACCAAAATTATTGGCAGTAGGTTTAAAAGTAATTGACCTATCTGGAGACTTTCGTATGATAGATCCCTCGTTATATGAATTGTGGTATAAAAGGCCAGCTGCACAGGAAGAACTTCTTAGGAAAGCAGTATATGGATTAAGTGAATGGAAAAGGCCTGAGATCCAAAATGCAAATTTAATTGCAAACCCAGGATGTTTTGCTACAGCTGCATTATTAGCGGTAGCGCCGTTAGTACGTAGCGGCATGATTGAAGAAGCTTCGATTATTATTGATGCGAAATCAGGAGTATCTGGAGCGGGCAAAACGCCAACAACAATGACTCACTTTCCTGAGTTATACGATAACTTACACATTTATAAAGTTAATCAGCATCAGCACGTTCCTGAGATTGAGCAAATGCTTGCAGAGTGGAATCGTGAAACGAAGCCAATCACGTTTAGTACACATTTAATACCGATATCACGAGGGATTATGATTACACTTTATGCGAAAGTGAAAAAGGAAATGAAAATAGAGCAACTTCAAAAGTTGTATGAAGAAACGTATGAATACTCAGCTTTCGTTCGAGTTCGCTCGCAAGGAGAATTTCCAAGTCCGAAAGAAGTAAGGGGCTCAAATTATTGTGATATTGGGATAGCTTACGATGAAAGAACAGAAAGAGTTACGGTCGTTTCTGTTATAGACAATATGATGAAAGGTGCGGCAGGGCAAGCAGTTCAAAATGCAAATTTATTAGCGGGACTAGAAGAGACAACGGGTTTACAGCATATGCCGCTTTATCCATAAGGGGGAAATTATGATTAAAGCATCGTCTATTACAAAATTAGCAAATGGTTCAATTGTTACACCAAAAGGCTTTTTGGCAATCGGTACTGCAAATGGTCTGAAAAAGGTGAAAAAGGATATGGGTGCAATCGTTTGTGAGGTGCCAGCATCATGTGCCGCTGTGTATACAACAAATCAAATACAAGCAGCGCCGTTGCAAGTAACGAAGGATAGCATAGCAGCAGAAGGGAAATTACAAGCAATTGTTGTAAATAGCGGCAATGCAAATGCTTGTACGGGGATGAAAGGATTGCAAGATGCTTATGAGATGCGAACATTAGGAGCGGAACACTTTGGAGTAAAAGAAAAGTACGTCGCAGTCGCTTCAACAGGTGTAATTGGAGTACCTTTACCGATGGATATCATTCGAAAGGGAATTGAATCTCTTGTGCCAACAAAGGAAGTAAGTGAAGCTTATTCTTTTTGTGAAGCAATTTTAACGACAGATCTTATAACGAAAGAAACTTGCTATGAGATGATAATTGATGGGGAAGCAGTGATCATTGCTGGGGTCGCAAAAGGATCAGGGATGATCAAACCGAATATGGCAACGATGCTTAGTTTTATTACAACAGACGCCAATATAGAGCATGAAGTATTGCAAACAGCATTATCACAAATTACGAATCATACGTTTAATCAAATTACGGTGGACGGAGATACTTCTACAAATGATATGGTCATCGCTATGGCAAGTGGATTATCAGAAACGAAAACGATGAATATGGAACATGAAGACTGGGAAACTTTCGTAGTTGCTTTACAAAAGGTATGTGAAGATTTAGCGAAAAAAATTGCACAAGATGGTGAAGGTGCTACGAAGTTAATAGAAGTAAACGTGTTAGGGGCTAGAACAAATGAAGAAGCAAAGAAAATTGCAAAACAAATAGTCGGTTCCAGTCTTGTGAAAACAGCGATATACGGTGAGGACCCAAATTGGGGACGAATTATTAGTAGTACTGGACAGAGTGAAGTAATTATTAACCCAAATACAATTGATATCACTCTTCAATCTATCGCCGTATTAAAAAATAGTGAGCCTCAAATGTTCTCTGAAGAGGAAATGACAAAGAAATTACAAGAACATGAAATAAAAATTGATGTGTGTTTACATTTAGGAGATGAAACGGGATCAGCTTGGGGCTGCGACTTAAGTTATGAATATGTGAAAATAAATGCTTGTTATCGTACATAAGGAGAGAGAAGATGAGTGATTATATTGTAGTTAAATGTGGCGGTAGCATGTTGAATCGATTAAATAGTGTCTTTTTTGATTGTATAAAGAAATTGCAAAATAAGTATAAGGTTGTTATTGTCCATGGCGGTGGCCCAGAAATTGATGCCAAGTTAGAAGACGCTAATATCGAGATAGAAAAGAAAGATGGATTAAGAGTAACGCCGAAAGAGGTTATGGATGTTGTTCAAATGGTGCTATGCGGAAGTACGAATAAAAAATTCGTAATGAATTTACAAAAACATGATTTACTTGCGGTGGGGCTTTCAGGATGTGACGGTAATTTACTTCAAGTTCAACCTGTTGGCGAAGCGATAGGATATGTAGGAGAAGTAAGTTATGTAGAAACAGCCCTATTGAAAGGGTTGATAGATATGAATTATATTCCTGTCATTGCCCCAATTGGGATAAATGGTAATGAGGTTTATAACATAAATGCAGATACCGCTGCAGCTGGAATTGCAGCCGCACTATCCGCAAAAGAACTCATTTTTATAACGGACGTAGATGGAGTATTACACGAAGGAAGATTGGTAAAGAAAACGGATGAATATGAAATTCTTACTTTTATAGAACAAGGCGTCATTACAGGTGGAATGATTCCGAAAGTACAGGCGGCACTTACATCGTTAAAAATGGGAGTGAAAAAGGCTAGTATCGTAAATGGTACAAAGGATTTTACTGAGGTTACAGGAGAGTGTGTTGGAACTACGGTAACAAAAGGAGTGAGTATCGTATGACAAGCCATCTTTTTCAAACATATGGAAGAAGAGAAATTGAATTTCTAAAGGGCAATGGGGCGAAAGTTATTGATAAAAGTGGTGAGCAATATTTAGATTTCACTTCTGGTATTGGAGTATGTAACTTAGGACATTGTCATCCTACGGTTGTAAAGGCAGTAGAAAAGCAACTTAGAAATATATGGCATATATCTAACTTATTTACGAACTCCTTACAAGAAGAGGTCGCATCATTATTAACAGAAGATACAGCATTAGATCATGTGTTTTTTTGTAATAGCGGGGCGGAGGCAAATGAAGCGGCTTTAAAGCTAGCACGTAAGCATACTGGAAAATCTCTCGTAGTAACATGTGAGCAATCTTTCCACGGGAGAACATTTGGAACGATGAGTGCAACAGGGCAAGATAAAGTGAAAGAAGGATTCGGTCCATTACTTCCGTCTTTTTTACATATACCATTTAACGACATACGAGCATTAGAGGAAGTAATGAATGAAGAAGTTGCGGCGGTAATGGTAGAAGTTATTCAAGGAGAAGGAGGAGTAATATTAGCTGATCCATCCTTTTTGAAGGAAATTGAAAAACTATGTAATCAGTACAATTCTCTTTTTATTATAGATGAAGTACAAACTGGAATAGGCAGAACAGGAACACTATTCGCTTATGAGCAAATGGGAATAATTCCTGATATCGTTACCATCGCAAAGGCGCTTGGGAATGGTATTCCAGTTGGAGCGATGATTGGCCGAAAAGAACTAGATTCTTCTTTTACTGCCGGGTCACACGGTTCAACTTTTGGCGGGAATTATATTGCGATGGCTGCAGCGAAAGAAGTATTGCAATTCATTAAGGAACAATCGTTTTTTAAAGAGGTACAGGAAAAGGGCGAGTACGTATTAAAGAAATTGCAAGAAGAATTACGACACGTTGAATGTGTTCAAAATATTCGTGGTAAGGGACTTATGATTGGAATCGAATGCAAGCATGAGGTTGCAAATGTCATAGAACAACTAGAAAAAGCAGGACTTCTCGTATTACAAGCAGGGCCTAATGTTATAAGACTATTACCACCACTTATTGTAACGAATGAAGAGCTAGAACAGGCAATATATATGATAAAAAGAGTGGTTTGTACAAAAAATGCATCAATAATATAAGGGGGAAATTTCATGTCAACTGTACAAGTACCGAAATTAAATACGAAAGATCTTTTAACGTTAGAAGAATTGACGCAAGAAGAAATCATTTCTTTAATTGAGTTCGCTATATATTTAAAAAAGAACAAGCAGGAGCCTTTATTACAAGGGAAAATATTAGGTCTCATTTTTGATAAACATTCAACCCGTACTCGCGTTTCTTTTGAAGCAGGAATGGTACAGCTCGGAGGACATGGAATGTTTTTAAGTGGAAAAGAGATGCAAATTGGCAGAGGAGAAACGGTGTCAGATACTGCGAAAGTACTATCTCATTATATTGATGGAATTATGATACGCACATTTTCGCATGCGGATGTAGAGGAGCTTGCAAAAGAGTCCAGTATCCCAGTTATTAACGGTTTAACTGATGATCATCATCCTTGCCAAGCATTGGCAGATTTAATGACGATATATGAAGAAGTTCATACGTTTAAAGGAGTTAAATTAGCTTATGTAGGTGATGGGAATAATGTATGTCATTCACTATTGCTAGCGAGTGCAAAAGTCGGAATGAATATGACTGTTGCAACTCCCGTAGGGTATGAGCCGAATGAAGAAATTGTTAAAAAAGCATTAGCGATTGCTGATGAAACAGGGGCTGAAATTGAAATTTTGCATAATCCTGAATTAGCGGTAAGTGGAGCAGATTTTATTTATACTGACGTTTGGATGAGTATGGGCCAAGAAGGAGAAGCAGAAAAATATACTTTATTCCAGCCTTTCCAAGTAAATAAAGAGCTTGTTATACATGCAAAGCAAACATATCGTTTCCTGCACTGCCTGCCTGCTCATCGTGAAGAAGAAGTAACTGGAGAGATTATAGATGGGCCACAGTCTATCGTTTTTGAGCAAGCTGGTAACAGGTTGCATGCCCAAAAGGCATTATTAGTGAGTTTGTTTCAAACTACTGGAAAACTTTCCTGAAAAGGAAGGTTTTTTTATATTGAAATGTCGGATGTATATTTGGTTAATCATCTCTATATCATTTATAATAAAAAGAGAAAACTAATTTTGGTTTTCATATCATGTAAGGACATACTATAAAAAAATATAGTTAAAGAGATGATGAATTTGAAAACAACTAAGAAAACATATTCGTTTTTTCAGCGAATGTGGAGAATATTAAAGTTTCAATATTTTAAGTTGCTTCGATCTCCAGAAGGAGCAAAGAAAGTATCGTTAGGTTTTGCTATTGGATTTGGTTTAGAAATGTTGGTAATTTATACGGCATCGCTCGTATATTTAATATTTTATCCAATTGTCAGGTTAGCAAAGGGATCTTTTCCAGCCGCAGTCATTGGTAATATTATTGGGAAAATATCGTTTCTCCCAGTATTTTTGTTTCCGTTTGCTTATGCGTTAGGGAAAACGATTTATCCATTTGATGTACAGAAAATACATCATAAACCATTTACGATATCAGATTTGTTTTCGAGCCATATTTTTACGATGTTAAAGAGCTTATTACAGAGTGAAGTATATGTATTAATTGGTATGACGATAATAGGGATTGTGTTTGGGGTAATTTCATATTTCGTTGTGCATTATTTATATGAAAAGAATCGTAAGTTACGTTTGAAGAAAAGAAAGAAACAAGTGAGAGAACCACTTGTGCAAATATAAAGAATGTCACATTCGTTTTCTCCTTTGAATATGTTTAAGAAAAAGGGGGAGAGAATGAATGTATTATTATTACGTACCTCAAGTATACTCGTATCCAACATATTATCCGATACATGATATGCGGAGACAATTTGGAGTGTATCAGCAACCACAGCAAATACCACAAATACCACAAATACCACAAATACCACAAATACCACAACAACAGCCTACGCAAGAACAAAAACCATATTTAACGACATGGCCGTATTCAAATGTATACTATGGTAATTATTACGAATCATAAAGCTGCTTCTATTTAGAAGCAGCTTTATGCGTTTGTTTTCAAAATTAAATTTTGAATGGTTTTAAGAGAATAAATGAGCTTTTCACGCTCTTCCTCAGATAATGTTTGAAAATTTTCTTTTAGTTTGCCTAAAATGAATTGCTGATACTGACTTACTAACACTTTCCCTTCAGTTGTTAGGGAAATTAAAATGACCCTTCGATCTTTTTCGCTATAATGACGCTCTATTAGCTCTTCTTGAATAAGTTTGTTTAATAGAGGGGTCATGTTAGGCCGTGAAATCGCTAGCCGCTTGCCAATTTCTGAAACTGCTAATGTACCATTTTCATGCAAAAGCAGTAACACTTGCGTATGTGATGGCGGCATATGTCTTTGAGAAGAAAACTCTCCAGGAAGCATAAATTTGCGATAAAAAAGAGGCACTAGCGAAAGAAGATGATCAACAATACGTTCCCACTCGCGTGATTCCATATAACGGCCCCCTTCCACTATCATTGTAACAAAAAAGACAAGGTATAAAAATAGAATTGTTTCATGGTAGCCTTAATATTTGTAGGATAACACTTGCTTTGTAAATGTATTGGCAATAATCGTATAACCGTTATCATTTGGGTGTACTTGGTCAAATAGTAAATCTTTTTTATCCTTAGATATTAATTTGCGAATTGGTAAAACAATCGATGGTTGATGTGCTTTTGAAATAGAATAAATAGAATCATTCCAACCATCTAAAAACATATCTGCATAACTTGCGATGGAGTCATCTAGTTGTAAAGGGTTATAGAGTTCAGATAGAATGAGTAAAGCATTCGGATTTTGATCTCGAACGGTCTTTACAATATTTTTTACATCCGTTTCAAAACGGGATTTTTCTTTATTTAACATTTTAATACCATCTATAACACCTACATCACGATTTAAGCGGAATAAATTATTTCCTCCAATATTAATAGTAATTATATTTGCTTCCCTAATTTTTTGTTGAACTTCTTCTGACTGGACTTTTTTAACGAGACGATCTGTAGTGAGACCATTTACACCGAGGTTTTCTACCGTAATTGTTTTATGAATTTGTCCTTCTAATTGTCTAGAAGCTAATTCGGCAAATCCCCCTTGTGTAGATCCATATCCTTTGGCAAGTGAATCACCTAATACGAGGTGATAAAAGGAGTTATTCGTTTGTTTATCAATCCAACTTAGAGCAGATGTTTTTTCTGTTTTTCCTTCAGTTTCTTTTTGTTTTGTCTCATCGTTCTTTTCAAAATTAGAATAAGAAATGATTAGAAGGAGGAGACAAACAATTATTAAGATGACTTTTTTCATAAATTCATCCTCCTTGTAATTGGTAATTGTATCATATTCAGCAGTATTAACAATGTAAGGGCATATTATATGTTTATGAAAAGTTTACAACAACTTTACAGAAAATTTGTAGAAGTATGTCAAAAAATATTGACGATATGAAAGTACATTATATATGATAATGTCAGATAAGGTGAAATTTTAATGAGTAGGGCTTTATTTCCCACTAATTAAAGTTTCACTAATCGGGCGTTTAAGGGGACTACTCATTAGCGCAGGATGAAATGAAAATCTTGTCTCTAATAGAAGAAAAAAGGTATGTGGTTAGAGGGAAATAGAGGTTTATTTCATTATTTTTGGTAATTGTATAAGGGGGATTTTTTGTGAAAAAGTCAAAAAAAATGCTAGCTGGAGCAACTCTTGCGATTGGTGTAATGGCACCACAGGTGTTGCCAACAACAGCTCATGCGGATGAGAATACTGGGGAGAGTACAGTTAAGTTACGAATTCTAGAAACATCAGATATTCACGTTAACTTAATGAATTATGATTATTATCAAACGAAAACAGATAATAAAGTAGGTCTCGTGCAAACGGCAACACTCGTTAATAAAGCACGTGAAGAAGTGAAGAACTCGGTCCTATTTGATGATGGGGATGCATTACAAGGGACGCCGCTTGGAGATTATGTAGCGAATAAAATAAAAAATCAGGAGAATTCTGTTGATCCTAACTATGTCCATCCATTATATCGTGTAATGAATTTAATGAAGTATGACGTCATCTCTCTTGGGAATCATGAATTTAACTATGGTTTAAAGTATTTAAAGGGAGTGATTAGTAAAACAAAAATTCCGGTTATTAACTCGAATGTCTACATAGATGACCACGATAATGATGATACGAACGATAAACATTACTTTGAACCATATCATATTTTTGAAAAAGAAGTAGAGGATGAATCTGGTCAAAAACAAAAAGTGAAAATTGGTGTAATAGGATTTGTTCCGCCTCAAGTTATGAACTGGGATAAAGCGAATTTAGAAGGAGAAGTAAAAGCGAAAGATATTGTTAAAACAGCAAGGGAATTAGTACCGAAATTGAAAGATGAAGAACATGCAGATATTGTCGTTGCACTAGCTCATTCAGGCGTTGATAAGAGTGGATACAGTGTTGATATGGAAAACGCATCGTATTATTTAACGGAAGTTCCTGGCGTAGATGCAGTATTAATGGGACATTCACATACTGAAGTGCAGGATATATTTAATGGTGTTCCAGTTGTAATGCCTGGCGTTTTTGGCAGTAATTTAGGTATTATTGATATGCAATTGAAAAAGGTAAACGGAAAATGGGAAGTACAAAAAAAGGATCAACCTAAGCCAGAACTTCGTAAGATTGCTGATAGTAAAGGGAATCCATTAGTACAGTCGGATCAAAAATTAGTTAATGAAATTAAAGATGAACATGAAAAGACAATCGAATATGTAAATACAGCTGTAGGAAAAACGACAGCGCCAATTAATAGTTATTTCTCATTAGTACAAGATGATCCTTCTGTACAACTTGTAACAAATGCACAAAAATGGTATGTAGAAAAGTTATTTGCTGAAAATGGACAGTATAGCAAATATAAAGGAATTCCAGTTTTATCTGCAGGCGCACCATTTAAAGCAGGTGGCCGAAACGGTGCTACATATTATACGGATATTCCAGCTGGAACGTTAGCAATTAAAAACGTGGCAGATTTATATGTATATCCAAATACGTTATATGCTGTAAAAGTAAATGGGGCACAAGTGAAAGAATGGCTTGAAATGTCTGCAGGGCAGTTTAATCAAATCGATCCAAAGAAAACAGAAGAACAACCATTAGTAAATATAGGCTATCCTACATATAACTTCGATATTTTAGATGGCTTAAAATACGAAATTGATGTAACACAACCAGCGAAATACGATAAAGATGGAAAAGTTGTAAATGCAAATACGAATCGTATTATAAATATGACATATGAAGGTAAGCCAGTAGCTGACAATCAAGAGTTCATCGTCGCTACAAATAACTATCGCGGAAGTAGCCAAACGTTCCCAGGTGTAAGTAAAGGAGAAGTTGTATACCAATCACAAGATGAAACACGTCAAATCATTGTGAAGTATATGCAAGAAACACCAGTTATTAATCCAGCAGCAGATAAAAATTGGACGTTTAAACCGATTGTTGCAGATAAATTAAATACAACATTCGATTCTTCACCAAATGCACAAAAGTATATAAAAAAAGATGGAAAAATCTCATACGTTGGACCATCTGAAAATGAATTTGCTAAATATGCAATTGATATAACGAAGAAGAATGATGATAAGGAAACTGGTGGAGAGAATCCAACGATACCGCCAACAGGTGAAGGCAATAACGGAGAGAATCCAACGACACCACCAACAGGTGAAGGCAATAACGGAGAGAATCCAACAACACCGCCAACAGGTGAAGGCAATAACGGAGAAAATCCAACGACACCACCAACAGGTGAAGGCAATAATGGTAATGAACCAAAACAAGATGGAAACAATGCTGGATCTGGACAAACTACAAAAGATGATCAAAATACAAAAGAAACAACAACAACTGTAAGTGAAAATAAAGAAGCTGAAAAAGATGAACGTGATTTACCGAAAACAGGTACAAGCGTCACTTCTACAATTGGAGCAGGACTTGCGTTTGTAGGAGCAGGTTTACTTATGTTATTTAGAAGAAAGAAAGCAAATAGATAGTAAAGTATTGTACAAAAAAAGGATTACCAATTATGGTAATCCTTTTTTATGTGTATATTATGAAACTGGTACTGCTTTTTCTTTTTTCCAAGAAAGACCGAATCCAGTAAATCCAACGATAATAGTTACGACTGGACAAGCTAAACAGAAGATTGCGTATGGAACATAATCGATTGTTGGAACGCTAAGGACGTTTGTTAAGAATACGCCACTTACACCCCATGGTACGAGCGGATTAATTACTGTACCAGCATCTTCTAGTACTCGTGATAAATTACGACGTTCTAAACCGACTTCATCGTATTTGTTAGCGAATGCTTGTCCTGTTAAAACGATTGATAGGTATTGCTCGCCGAGTAAGAAGTTTACACCAATTGCAGTGGAAGCGGTAGAAATAATTAAGCGTGTACTAGTTTTTACAAAGCTAGAGATGATATTCATCAGCTGTGCTATAATACCCATTCCTTGTAATAATCCTCCCATACAAAGAGCTAGGAAAATAAGAGCGATTGACATCATCATACTTTGTAAACCACCGCGAGATAATAAGCTATCAATATCTTTTATACCAGTTTTAGAAACGTAACCATCTTGCATAATTTTCATTAAATCAGCTAAAGAAGTGCTAGGTTTAAAAATAAAGAGAATAATAATTCCTACCACAATTCCTGCAAGCAATGTTGGAACTGCTGGAACTTTTTTAAATGCGAATAGGAACAGTAATAAAATTGGAATAAGTGTAACGATAGAAATCGTTGTGTTTTTTTCTAACGTGCTAATAAAGTTTGTGAAGTCAACGTCTCCACTAGTGCCGCTTCCTAAAATTAAAAATGCGATAAAAGCAATAATGAAAGCAGGAACTGTTGTCCAAAGCATGTTGCGAATATGCTCAAATAAATCTACACCCGTTACAGCAGGAGCTAAGTTTGTTGTATCAGATAAAGGAGACATTTTATCTCCAAAGAATGCACCAGAAATAATTGCACCAGCAATCAGAGCTGGATCGTATCCGAGAGCACTACCCATTCCCATAAAGGCAAGCCCTACTGTTGCTGCAGTTGTAAATGCACTACCGATACTCGTTCCAACAATTGCACAAACAACAAAAACAGTAGGAACGAAAATTTTAGGAGATACAAGTTGGAATCCGTATACCATTAAAGTTGGAATTGTTCCAGCTGCGATCCAAACACTAATTAATACGCCTACAAGTAAGAAAATAAAAATAGATGGAATACCAGCTGAAACACTACTTATCATTCCTTTTTCCATAGTAGACCAAGAGATTTTTTTCATAAATCCAAATGCTAATAAAAGAACGATACCAAATAAAATTGGGATGTGTGGTGAAACTTCTAATTTGATAACACTAAAGCCAATACAGAAAAAGATAAATAATGTTAAAAGAACAGATTCAATTTTTGAAACCATTGTTTTTCCCTCCTAAGTAATTTAAAATAGCTCTTTTTTATATAAAATTCGCCAATATTGTATATTTCCTTCTAAAATTTAGAATTTTGCGACAAATTACCGGTAATTGTCAACATCTCAATATGATACGGAAATGATTGGATAAAAAAACGCCCCTGCATATAATTATGCAGGGACGAAGAAATCGCGGTACCACCCTAGCTTGTGAAAGGAATGTATCACAAAATAAAGGGTCATATGATATGCGCTCATAAAATAAAAACGCCCCTGCAATATATGCAGGGACGAAAAATTCGCGGTACCACCCTAAATTGTGAAACAGTTTCATTTCACCACTCTTTAGACATAACGGTCTAAACCGTCTTTCACTACTCCTCACGTTTCGTAAAAGAAGCTCCAGGGGGTAATTCATAAATCGCTCTGTACTGGTTCGCACCGACCACCAGCTCTCTGAAATCAGAAAACGAAATACTACTAAATCCTATCAACGCCGATTCATATGATGTTAGTTAAATTTTTATCATATATTCATCATACATGTCAATAAAAACATTCGATATTTTTTTAGGGAAATAAAGGAGAAATGTTTTTCATACTGTAAAAATGTGCGTTATAATGAATTTGAAAGGGGAGGAAAGAGTGAAGAAAAAAATAATTCTTTTTACCACCTTACTAGTCGTTGGCGGAAGTGCTGGAATTTACACAGCTTTTGCAGCTGAATCAGAGCAGTCGAAACAAAAGCAAATACAGCAGTCAGAAGTGAAGAAAGTGAAAGAAACTGAAGAGAAGAAATCGATGGAAAAAGCAGCTACGAAACTAGGAGTTTCTACTGAGGGGAAAACAAAAGAAGAGGTTACAAAAGAAGTAGATAACGCTAGATTTGAGCAGCACCATGATTTGTTAATTGAGCATGCTAAGCAACTTGGAATTGATACAGAAGGAAAAAAAGATGAAGAGATTATTTTAGAAATTGGAAAGATACAACATGGAAAGTAGAACAACTTATCGTATGATAAGTTGTTCTTTTTTGAGAACTGTTTGATTTAAAAATAATTGACAGTCATTTGTTTTTAATGTTAACTATATTTATAAATAAGTTAACATTAGGGGTGACAATTGTGGCTGTTAATAGTAACACGAGTGAAAAATCGTCTTATACATATGAAGAATTATCGAAGAAGAATAAAGATTACGTATGGCACCCATTTACACAAATGAAAGATTATTTAGAAGAAGATCCTGTCATTATTGAACGTGGAGAGGGAAGAAAGCTATACGATGTAAATGGAAATGAATATTGGGACGGTGTTTCGTCTATTTGGTTAAATGTTCATGGGCATCAAGTACCGGAACTAGATGAGGCAATTCGTGAGCAATTAAATAAAATTGCTCATTCTACTATGCTAGGACTTGCTAACGTTCCATCTATTTTATTAGCAGAAAAAATAATTGAAGTTGTACCAGAAGGTTTGAAGAAAGTATTCTATTCAGACTCTGGTTCTAGCGCCGTTGAAATTGCAATTAAGATGGCCTTTCAATATTGGCAGCATAAAGGAAAACCGAAAAAACAAAGATTTGTTACATTAAAAGAAGCATATCACGGTGATACGATAGGTGCTGTTTCAGTAGGAGCAATAGACTTGTTTCACCAAGTGTATAGTTCACTATTATTTGAGGCAATTAAAATGCCGTATCCATATACATATCGTTCTCCTTATGGAGATAATAAGGAACAAATTGTAAAGAAACATTTAGAAGAAATGGAAGAAATGCTACAAGAAAAACATGAAGAAGTAGCAGCTATTATTGTGGAGCCATTAATGCAAGGTGCTGGTGGGATGATTACAATGCCAAAAGGATACTTAAAAGGGCTTCGCGATTTATGTACAAAATACAATGTATTATTTATTACAGACGAGGTAGCGACTGGATTTGGGCGTACCGGGAAAATGTTTGCATGTGAACACGAGGATGTGACGCCAGACATTTTAACAGCCGGAAAAGGTTTAACAGGTGGTTATTTACCGGTGGCAATTACGGTAACGACAGATGAAATTTATAATGCCTTTTTAGGAGGCTATGAAGAACAAAAAACGTTTTTCCATGGTCATAGTTATACAGGGAATCCGTTAGGGTGTGCCGTAGCAATTGCAAATTTAGAACTATATGAAAAAACTAATTTAATAGAAGATGTTGCGCATAAAGCAGAATATGTAGAGGCACAATTAGAAGCTCTTAATGAATATAAGCACGTAGGAGATATTCGTCAGTGTGGGCTAATGGTTGGTATTGAACTTGTGAAGAATAAGGAAATGAAAGAATCGTTTGAATGGACAGAAAGAGTCGGCGTTCAAGTATGTAAACGTTCAAGAGAGCTGGGCATGATATTGCGACCACTCGGTAATACGATTGTATTTATGCCTCCTCTTGCATCTACGGTGGCTGAGATTGATGAGATGTTACGCATTTTATATAAAGCAATCTCGGATGTTACGGAGGGAGAGTAATGAGTGGTTTCTTTATAGCAGCAACGGATACAGAAGTTGGCAAAACGGTAGTGACAGGAGCATTGGCAGGTATATTTCGAGAGCGTGGACATAATGTTGGTGTATATAAACCGTTGCAAAGTGGACATGTTGCATCAAATCCTGAGGGTGATGCAGCAAGATTAAAAGCATTATCGGGTGTACCGACAAAAGAAGACGAAATTTGTCCTTATTCCATTGAAGAACCACTTGCTCCGAGACTTGCTATGAAAAGAGCTGGAAGGACGGTAATGTTAAAAGAAATTACTGCTCACTATAATGAACTACTAAAAGAGTTTAATAGCCTATTGGTAGAAGGAGCTGGTGGGCTTGCCGTCCCATATACAGAAGACGCTTTAGTGATTGATTTTGCAAAAGAATTAGAGCTCCCTCTTATTGTAGTAGCGCGTCCGACACTAGGGACAGTTAATCATACTGTCTTAACAATTTCTTATGCAAAGGCACACGGTTTAACAGTAGCGGGTGTAATTTTGTCTGGTTGTAAAGAATGTGAAAAAGAAAGAGTGCAAGAAAACAAAGAAATGATTGAGGAGTTAAGTGGAGTACCTGTTTTAGGTTTATTACCATTCCTTGAAGGTGAGTTTACAAGGGGAGAATTATTGGAATCGGTAAAAGAACATATTATGATTTCAAAATTAGAGGAGCTCATCCAAAATGAATCAAATGTGGCGCACGCATCTTCAATCTAAAGTAGAACAATTAAAGGAGCAAGGGCAGTATCGTAATTTACATGTAACAGAGAAAGCGGAAGAGACCTGGCTTATTCGAAATGAGAAAAGGATGCTAAATTTAGCATCAAATAATTATTTAGGGTTAGCTGGAGATGAAAGGTTGAAAGAAGCTGCTATTGCCTGCACGAGAAAATATGGAACTGGAGCGACAGCATCTCGTCTCGTTGTAGGAAATTATCCACTGTATGAAGAGGTTGAGAGAAGTATATGTGATTGGAAAGGTACTGAAAGAGCATTAATCGTAAATAGCGGGTATATAGCAAATGTAGGTGCTATATCTGCTTTAGCCTGTCGTCACGATATGGTTTTTAGTGATAAATTAAATCACGCAAGTATTGTTGATGGAATTATATTAAGCGGAGCAGAGCATAAAAGATATCGTCATAATGATTTGGATCATTTAGAAAAGATGTTGCAAATAGCGTCACCAGAAAAGAGAAAATTAATCGTAACAGATACGATTTTTAGTATGGATGGAGATATTGCATATTTGAGAGGCTTAGTTCAGCTGAAAGAGAAATACGGGGCGATCATTATAGTTGATGAAGCACATGCAAGTGGAATATATGGAATCGGTGGAGCAGGATTATCTCATGTAGAAAAAGATATTGCTCAAAAAATTGATATACATATGGGGACGTTTAGTAAGGCTTTAGGGTGTTATGGTGCGTATTTAACGGGTGATTCCATTTATATAGAGTATTTACAAAATATGATGAGAAGCTTGATTTTTACTACAGCTTTACCACCAGGAACATTAGGGGCGATCCGAAAAGCAATTGAAATTGTGAAAGAAGATAACGAAAGAAGAGAGCGACTTATAGAGAATGGTGCATATTTCAGGACGCATTTACAAGAAGCTGGTTTTGATATTGGGAATAGCTCAACTCATATTGTACCGATTGTAGTTGGGTCAAATGAAAATACTTTACGGTTTAGTGAAAGGTTACAAGAGGTAGGTATCGCAGCCATTGCAATTCGTCCGCCGACTGTTCCAGTTGGTAGTTCTCGAGTCCGTTTTGCAGTTACGTCACAACATACAATAGCCGATTTAAAATGGGCTATTCAGCATATTATACGCATTGGCAAAGAAGAGGGGTTTTTAGTATGAAAGAGCTAAAGCTTATTTTTATTCCAGGATGGGGAATGGAAGAAGGTGTTTGGACTTTGGTTCTGCCGTATTTTAAAGGATATTCTGTTCAATGTATAGATTGGCGTAACGTGAAAGAACAAAGTGAATTTACGGGGCGAATAATAGATGTAGCGCAGGATGAAAATGTAATTTTAGTTGGATGGTCACTAGGAGCGTTAGCGGCAATACAAGCTTATAAAAAGATTAAGACCCAAGGTATGGTACTAATTGGTGGTACCGCTAAATTTACCAATACAAGTGACTATACAAGTGGATGGAATTCCTTGCATGTAGAACGTATGAAAAAGAATTTAACGAGAAAAAAAGAAGATACTTTGAAGCGTTTCTATGAAAATATGTTTACAAAAAGTGAGCTGAGGGAGAATACGAGTTTTGAAGAGATAGCGAAGAAGTTTAAAGGAGACTCGATTCAGTCTTTACAATTAGGCTTAGATTATTTAATAGAAACAGATATGAGAAATGAAGTAATAGATATGAAAGCCCCGCTGTTACTCCTTCATGGAGAGCAGGATGTAATATGTCCATTGTCTGCAGCCCATAGTATGGCGAATAATACGAATGCCAATCTAAAAGTAGTAAGCGGTGCTGGGCATGCATTATGTGTAACGAATTTTGAATATTGCGCAAATGAAATTATTCAATTTGTAGAGGGGGTACGACATGATCAACAAAACGTTACTGCAAAAACGGTTTAACGGGGCGGCTGTATCCTACGATCAATATGCAAATGTACAAAAAAAGATGGCGCATTCGTTACTTTCTACATTGAAGGAACGATATAGTGAAACATCATCGATACGTATTTTAGAACTTGGATGCGGGACAGGATATGTAACAGAGCAATTATCAAATTTATTTCCGAAAGCTCATATTACAGCTGTGGATTTTGCTGATGAGATGATTGCAGTCGCGAAAACTAGAAAAAGTTTGGGAAATGTGATGTTTCGATGTGAAGATATTGAACAATTAAAATTAGAAAATCCATATGATGTCATCATTTCAAATGCTACATTTCAATGGCTTAATGATTTAAAAGAGACAGTGAAAAATTTATTTAACTATTTGTCTGAAGAAGGAATATTATTATTTTCCACGTTTGGTAATACGACTTTTCAAGAATTGCATACGTCTTTTCAGCGTGCTAAGAAAGAAAAGGGGATACACAATTGTACTTCAATAGGACAACGATTCGTTTCGAAAGAACAGTTAGTGAATATATGCAAAAATCCATTAGGAAATGTACATGTTTCTGAAACGTGTTACATAGAAAGCTTTACAGAAGTTAGGGAGTTTCTACATTCTATTCGAAAAGTAGGGGCAACCAATAGTAATGAAGAGTCTTACTGTCAAAGCCCTTCACTCTTTCGTACGATGCTTCGTATATACGAAAGAGACTTCACGGGAAAAGAAGGGATAATGGCAACATATCATGCTTTATTTACGTATATAACAAAAGAGGGGAAGAGATGAAATGAAACAAGTACAAACAAAAAGGGATTGGAAAAAACTTGCATACGACGTAGTAGAAGAGAAAATGATTACGAAAGAAGATGCAATTGCAATATTAGAAGCTGATGATACAGAGGTTTTAGAAATTATGAATGCAGCTTACATCATTCGCCATCATCATTTTGGTAAGAAAGTAAAGTTGAACATGATTATAAATACGAAATCTGGATTATGTCCTGAAGATTGCGGGTATTGTTCACAGTCTATTATTTCAGAAGCACCGATTGATAAGTATGCATGGTTAACACAAGAGAAAATTGTTGAAGGAGCGCACGAAGCAATTCGTCGTAAAGCAGGTACATATTGTATTGTTGCATCTGGTCGTCGTCCGACGAATAAAGAAGTAAATCACGTTATTGGAGCAGTTAAGGAAATTCGTGAAACGACAGATTTAAAAATTTGCTGTTGTTTAGGATTTTTAAATGAAGATCAAGCAGGTCAGTTAGCAGAAGCTGGTGTGCATCGTTATAATCACAATTTAAATACGCATGCCAACAATTATGATAGCATTTGTTCAACGCATACGTATGACGATCGTGTTGATACAGTCCAAAAAGCGAAGCAAGCCGGTATTTCTCCATGCTCTGGAGCAATTTTCGGAATGGGAGAAACGATTGAACAGCGCGCTGAAATTGCATTTGAATTACAACGTTTAGATGCGGATTCTATTCCATGTAATTTCCTTGTTGCTGTAAAGGGTACTCCGCTTGAAGGACAAAAAGAATTAACACCTGTAGAATGTTTAAAAGTGTTGGCGATGATGCGTTTTGTAAATCCAACAAAAGAAATTCGTATTTCAGGTGGTCGAGAACTTAATTTACGTTCTGTACAGCCACTTGGTTTATTTGCAGCAAACTCTATCTTTGTCGGGGACTATTTAACAACAGCTGGACAAGAGCCGACTGCGGACTGGGGTATGATTGAAGATTTAGGATTTGAGATTGAAGAATGTGCGCTATAAGATAGATGAAAAGCAAACTCTTTAAAGGGGTTGCTTTTTTTTTGTAAATAAAATGTAATAAAAGTCCATTAACGCTTGATAGTAGTCACTTTTGGACGAGAAAAATAATTTTGTGGACGAATTTTCCAAGCCCTAATTGTACATAGTAAAAATGTAATTTATATCGGGTTGGAGGATTTTACATGTACAAATACATATTAACTATTATGACCTGTCTGATTTTAATAAAAGCGATAAGTGCTGATCCAGTTAAGGCGGCTGAAAATCCTGAACAAAAAGAAATGCAACAAAGAATTGAACAGCATTTTCGAACGAAAGCTGAACATTTTGGGCTTGAAACAGAAGGAAAAGATTTAAAAGAAGTGAGGAAGGAAATTTCTATTATAGAAGAAGCGGAAAAGAGAGAAAATGTGTGGAGAACAGCACAAGCTCTTCGTATAAAAACAGAAGGAAAAACGATGGATGAATTAATAGAAGATGTACGAAAAAAGGTGAGAAAATAAAAAAAGAGGCCGTAGCCTCTTTTTTAAGCCCATTGTTTTGATAAATGAGCCATTTCGATCGCAGCAACTGCCGATTCATATCCTTTATTACCAGCTTTTGTACCTGCACGTTCAATCGCTTGTTCAATTGTTTCTGTCGTTAATACACCGAAAATAACTGGAATGTCCGTTTGTAGTGATAAAGACGCAACACCTTTTGCTACTTCATTACAAACGTAATCGTAATGTGTTGTAGCACCGCGAATTACTGTACCTAATGTAATAACAGCATCATATTTTCCGCTATTGGCCATCTTTTTAGCGATTAAAGGAATTTCAAATGCACCAGGAACCCATGCAACATCAATATCATTCTCTTCTACACCGTGACGCTTTAATCCATCTAAAGCTCCGCCAAGTAACTTACTTGTAATAAACTCATTAAAACGTCCAACAACAACCCCAACTTTTAATCCTGTACCAACTAAATGACCTTCGAATACCATAATGTATCTCTCCCTTAATTATAAGTTTAGTAAATGTCCTAATTTGCTTGCTTTCGTTTGTAAATACGTTTTATTTTCTTCTTTTGTTGGCATTTGTAACGGTACACGCTCGGTTACTTCTAAATCGTAACCTTGTAAGCCAGCAATTTTTCGTGGATTATTCGTTAATAATCGTAAACTTTGTAAGCCTAAATCTTTTAAAATTTGAGCGCCAATACCGTAATCACGAAGATCAGCTGGGAACCCAAGTTTTTCATTTGCTTCTACAGTATCTAACCCTTCTTCTTGTAACTTATAAGCGCGAAGCTTATTCAGAAGGCCAATGCCTCGTCCTTCTTGTCTCATATAGAGAAGAACACCTTTTCCTTCACGCTCAATTTGAGCAAGTGCAGCATGTAGCTGTGGTCCGCAATCACAGCGGCACGAACCAAATACATCTCCTGTTAAGCATTCTGAATGAACGCGTACAAGTACAGGTTCGCCTGTTGAAATATCACCTTTTACGAGCGCGATATGTTCTTTCATATCTAATGAGTTAGAATAGCCAATTGCATGGAAAGTACCGAAATCTGTAGGTAATGTAATTTCCACTTCTCTCGTCACAAGTGTTTCGTGATGGCGGCGATAAGCAATTAAATCTTCTATTGTAATCATTTTTATATCAAATTGTTTTGCGCACTCTAGTAAATCAGGTACACGTGCCATCGTACCGTCCTCATTTATAATTTCGCAAATGACTCCAGCTGGTTCTGCTCCGCAAAGTTTGGCTAAATCGACAGCGGCTTCTGTATGACCAGCACGGCGCAGTACACCGCCTTCTTTCGCAATTAATGGAAAGATATGTCCAGGGCGATTGAAATCAGCGCCTTTTGATGCAGGGTTTAACAATTCTTGTATCGTAGTTGCACGTTCATGAGCACTAATCCCTGTTGTTGTAGAAACATGATCAATGCTCACTGTAAACGCAGTGTGATGTGAATCTGTATTATGAGATACCATTGGTTCTAACTGTAGACGTTCTGCGTACTCCTCCGTAATGGGTACACAAACGAGACCACGACCGTGTGTAATCATAAAATTAATCGTTTCTGGTGTAATGTACTCTGCTAAAGCAATAAAATCGCCTTCATTTTCTCGGTTTTCATCATCACATACGATAACAACTTTTCCTTGTTTTAAATCTTCTAGAGCTTCTTCAATACGATGAAACATTGTGCTTCCTCCTTATAGAAATCCGTTTTCTTGTAAAAAGCTTTCGGTCATTGAACCAGTTCTTTTTGCGGGCTTTGAGATAAAGCGTTCAATATATTTTCCAATCATGTCACACTCAATGTTTACGATGTCCCCGGCTTTTTTTTCTCCGATTATAGACTCGCTTACTGTGTGGGGGATGAGTGAAATTGTAATTGAAGATTCGTCTATATCAAATATTGTTAAGCTAGTGCCATCAACAGCAACGGATCCTTTATGCAAACAATAGCGTAGTAATTCATCAGAAATTGCTATTTTGTAATAGATGGCATTGTAATGTTGTTTTTTAGTTAAAATCGTACCGATGCCATCGATATGTCCGGTGACGAAATGTCCACCGAATCGTCCGTTTGCAGCCATCGCCCGTTCTAAATTCACTTTGGCACTTGGCTTTAGCATACGAAGTGATGTTGCTTTCATTGTTTCAGGCATTGCGTCGACAGTGAATGAAGTAGTCGTAAAAGTAGTTACTGTTAAGCAAATGCCGTTAACTGCGATACTATCACCTAATTTGACATCCGATAAAATTTGCTTTGCGCTAATAGTTAGCTTCATTGCTTCACCACTTTGAGTCATGCTTGATATCGTTCCTAACTCTTCTACGATTCCTGTAAACATTCCGTCACCTCGCTTTTTAAGGTTGCAACAATTTTTATATCATTACCGATTTGTTTCATCTCTTGAATTGTTAAGGAAAGTGCATCTTGTAACTTCGAAAAACCAGCTCCGCCAAATAAGGTGGGTGCATCTTTTCCACCAATTAATTTCGAGCTTATATAGGTCACGATTTCATTAAAACTATTTGTTTTTAAGAAGTTTGCATGCACCGTTTGACCACCTTCAACGAACAGAGAAAGAATTTGTTTCTCACCGAGTAGGGATAGGACATCTTGTATTTCAATTTGCTGTGTTTTCATTTGGAATACAGCTATATTGTTGGATTCATAAGACGCTATTTTCTCTTTGTTTACATCCTTACCGACAATAATCCATGTCGGAGTTAAGCCATCTGTTATGACATGAGAAGATGGCGGCGTTCGTAAGTGGGTATCTAAAATAACGCGTATAGGATGCTTACCTCCGTTTGGAATTCGTGTTGTTAAGTGTGGATTATCAGTTAGAACTGTATTCACACCGACTAGAATAGCATCATGTATATGACGATATTGGTGAACGTCAGCGCGTGCTTCTTCGCCTGTAATCCACTTACTTTCACCGGTTACAGTTGCTGTTTTTCCATCTAAGCTCATTGCTGTTTTTATTGTTACAAAGGGACGTTTCGTTTTCATATAGTGAAAAAAGTATCGATTTAATAAAGTGGCTTCCGCCTCAAGAACACCAGTAGTCACCTTAATTCCAGCTTCTTCTAATATTCTTTTTCCATTGCCGGAAACGAGTGGATTGCAATCAAGAGTAGCAATTACAACACGCTGAACTCCTTTTTCAATGAGTAATTCACAGCAAGGGGGTGTTTTTCCAAAATGGCTACACGGTTCAAGTGTTACATAAACGGTAGCGTCTTTTGCTCTTTCACCAGCCATGTGAAGAGCATGAACTTCAGCATGTTCTTCACCAGCACGCATGTGGGCACCCATTCCAACAATTTTTCCATCTTTAACAACAACGGCACCAACCATAGGATTTGGGCTTGTTTGTCCCGATGTTCCTTGTGCTAACTGCAAGGCAATCCTCATATATTCTTGATCTGTCATTCTTTTCACCTCTCCTGAAAAAATCAAAAAACCCCAAGGATTTTATATCCTTGGGGTTTGGGAGACGTGATTTCTAGAAATATAGTTCGAATACGAAAGTATAGGAAAGAAACCTAACGATGACTGATATTTTGGCATAAGGAAAAAACCTAGCAAAATATCAAATTCTTTCAACGCTAGTCGTATCTTTTTATTTCAGTATAGAAACATAAGTATACAAAATAAAACATATATAAAGATTCAAAATGAAACTTTAAAAATATGCATACTGAAATAAAAGTGTATTCGCTATATAAAATTACTAGAAAACATATCCTTCTCCCATCCAGACTATACTGTCGGCCCTAGAGTTTCACTAGATCCACCGTTTTCGCGTTGAAAACGGGTCACGGACTTAGAAGCTATCGCTTCATCACCGCCGGTTGGGAATTTCACCCGACCCCGAAGGATGTTGTTTGCTCACATTATAGCACAAAAAAGAAAAAAGCATAGTAAAAAATGTTCGAATGTGAAGAATTGTTTGAAAATATATGCCGATTTGAATGGGGACGAAAGTAATAGAAATGTTGAAAGGGGAAGGGCTGTATAGGCTTTGATCAAAAGAAAAAACATACACAAATAAATGTGCATGCTCTTTAAATATTTATTCTGCCTCTGGTGCTCTAACAACAGACTCGAATTTGCCTTTATGCGAAGCATCGCAATAAGGCATGTTTTTTGATAAACCACAACGACATAAAGAAAATGCTGGTTTTGCTGGGAATACATTCCCTTGTGAGTCAACTAATTCCACGTCCCCTGTAACGCGAAAAGAGCCATTATCATTCACTTTAATTTGTACTTTTGCCAACGTTATCCCTCCTTTCCAAACGCTTACTCTCATCATATAATTAGGGAGAGTACTTGACAATATAAAGTGAAACTTTAATCAGTGGGGGCATCCCCACTGATTATCAGCCCGCACCAATCGGGCGTTTACGGGCAGTTAATCTCCCACCTTACTTCTTTGCCTAAGCTGAATTTTGAGGTGGGAGTCTTACTGCCCGTTAATGCGGGATAAAAAGAGCACTTTGTTTGAAAGAGAAGAGAGTGTTATAATAGTTTTTATAACTGACTAGAGTAAGGTGACGAAAGATGGATAAAAAATTACACACACTACAAAATATTGCAAATGAGCGCACATGGGCATCATTTTTGAATGATAATCATCCATATAGTTTACTTCATTGGTCAATCGCAGGTGTAGGACAAGAACCGAAAGATGTTTGGTTACTTCAAGATGAGGTAACTTTTCAAACGATGGAATTCCCAACGCTAGACGAGGCAGTAAAGTGGATTTCTGAAAATATGGAACAAGTTACAGACGTTTTAGCGCAGTAAAAAAACAGGCTTATGCAAGCCTGTTTTTTGTTTCTTTTACATATGTGTTTAAAAATTGATCGATGGCATCTTCGTACTCTTCTTTATTTTCATTATAAGAGCAAGCGTGTGCACCATGTTCTGCAATATAAAGCTGTTTATTATTTTCTTTCGCTTCATAAAGTGATTTCGTCATATCAGATAAAATATAGTCATCATCTTTACTATGAATAAAGAGAACCGGATTGTTAATATTTTTTATACAATCAATTGGTGAAACTTCACGAATTGTATAGCCATCACGAACTTTTAAAAAGGCATTTGCTAAAGGTAATAAAGGCCATTTTGGCAAATGAAACTCAACTTTCAAACGATGTTGTAACTGTCCATAAAAATCAGAGAAAGGACAATCAGCAATATAAAAATCAGCACCATCTTCTACAAGTCCTGCATATTGAAGAATAGTTGCAGCACCCATAGATTCACCATGAATTCCGAGTGTAATATTCGTTCCGAAACGATCTTTTAGCCAGTCAACTACTGACTTTAAATCATGTTTTTCATAATAGCCATAACTTGTTGTTTTACCACCGGTTTTACCATGACGGCGATGATCATAAATAAATACGTTATATCCTCTATTTAAAAATAAGTTTGCATATTTAACGGAATTCATTTTATTTACAGTCACACCGTGGCAAAAAATCATAAATTTATTGGAATGACCAGCTGGCATGTAATATCCGTGAAGTTCGTATCCGAATTGAGAAGGGATGTGAACCTCTTCTTTTTGAATAGCCTTAAAATCGTCCAAATGAAAATGCTTTTTCGTTTCGCGTTCTAAAACTTCTTCCTCTGTTTTTTTCTTCAAGTACATAACTTTATTTGTAAAGAAAATCCCAATCGCAGTTAGTGCACCTAGTATAGTAAACAATGCTGTAAAAAAACGTTTCATACTTTACCTCATCCTCCAAATACCTCTACATGTGATACACTAACATTGTATCACAATGATGTGAAAAGGGGAGAAATCGTGTATGGTTCATATACAAAAAATCACACCAGAAATGAAAGAAGCAATTCAGGATTTTATGTGTGAAAACTGGGGAAGCTCAATGATGGTCTCGCGAGGCAGAGTACATCAATTAGAAGAATTACCTGGTTTTATTGCACTTATAAATAACAGAATAGTGGGAATTGTAACATATAAAGTAATAGAAAACATGTGTGAAATTGTATCGTTAAATAGTTTTGAGGAAGGGAAGGGGATTGGTACAAAACTGGTGGATGGTGTATTGCGAGTGGCAAAAGAGAACGAATGTAAAAAGGTGTGGCTTATTACGACGAATGATAATATGAACGCACTTCGTTTTTATCAAAAACATAACTTCATGATGACGAACTTGTATATTGATGCGGTAAAGGAAGCACGAAAAATAAAGAAAGAAATTCCGTTTATTGGTTATGATAATATCGCGATTTCACATGAAATTCAGCTGGAGTATATTTTCTGAGTAGAGTGGAAATTGTGTAACAATTTTCAGAAATATAAAACAATAACCTTGACGAATGTTATATTTTGGTTTAATTTAAAATTGTAATCTATTACCATATTAAGGGGTGACGATGTGGCAACTATACGTGATGTTGCAAAATTGGCCGGTGTTTCAGTCGCAACCGTTTCAAGAGTCATTAACGAAAAAGGATATGTCCATGAAGATACGGTGAAACAAGTAAAAAAAGCAATTGAAGAATTACATTATAGACCGAATGCTACAGCAAAGCCTTTATTTAAACAGCCTTCAACGGTGATTGCATTACTTGTAGATAATTTGCATAATCCATCATACATCACTTTGCTCCGTTTCGTTGAGGAAATAGCATACAAAGAAGGGTATCAAGTAATAGTTTGTAATATAGAAAATAAGAATAGATACATAGATATGTTGGAACAAAATAACATTGCAGGCGTTATAATGACGAAATCTGTTTTTCGAAGTATAGGAGAAATCTCACTTCCTTTCGCTGTGCTTGAAGAACGACAATCTCTTATGAGCTATTATGAAAGTGGACAGAAAGCTGTTTCTTTATTAAAAGAGAAAGGCTGCCAGTTTCTTGCTTATATCGGTGAGGGAGTAGAGAGTGAAGAAATGGAAGAGCATGTGGCAGGATTTCTAGATACTGCTTGGAAAGAAGGACTTTCTTATCGAGAGGAAATTGTACAAGGGTATACGAATCAACAGTTTCTTGAATTGTTACAAAAGCATCCATACATAGATGGGGTTGTAGCTTCAAGTGATAAGGTCGCTATTGAGCTAATCAGGGCGGCGAAAACTCTTAATATTCATATACCAGGTAAGTTACAAATCATTGGATTTAACGGGAGTGTAGAGGGTGAATGGATAAGTCCATCATTAACGACGATTGGAAGTTATATCGAAGAAAATGGGGAAATAGCTTTTCAACAGTTAATAGGAAAAATAAAGAAGAAACAAGTGCGACAAGAAGAAGTGGAAACAGAATTTAGGTGCATTGAGAGAGAAACAACAAAGTAAAAGGTGCGTTTTTAAAACGCACCTTTTATAGTGTAATTGCGGCAATAAAGCCGAATATAAGTAACGGTATATTATAGTGTAGAAATGTTGGGACACATGTATCCCATATATGATGGTGCTGACCATCAGCATTTAAACCGGACGTTGGTCCAAGTGTACTATCAGATGCTGGAGAACCTGCATCACCAAGTGCACCAGCTGTACCGATAATTGCGATTGTAGCCATGGGACTAAATCCGAGCTGGACGCATAATGGTACGAAAATTGTTGTTAAGATTGGGATGGTTGAAAAGGAAGAGCCAATTCCCATCGTAACGAGAAGTCCAATAATGAGCATAAGAAATGCAGCAAGCGGTTTATTATTTCCGATTATATGTGCACTCGTTTGCACAAGAGATTCAACATGTCCAGTTTTTCGAAGAACAGCGCCAAATCCAGCGGCAGAAATCATAACAAATCCGATAAAGGACATCATACGCATTCCACTCGTTAAAATAGCATCGGCTTCTTTAAGAGGGAGGCTACCGCTAACTGATAAGACGATAATACCTGCTAAAGCACCAAAAATCATTGATTCTGTTGCTAATTGCACAGTTAATGTAGCGAGTATTGATAATAAACCCAAAGTAATGCTTCTTTTCGTATAGGGAACGATTTCATTCTGTGCAGAATGAATTTGTTCTGTTTCATATGTACGTGGTTTTCGGTATGTAATGAAAACCGCTACACATAATCCGATAATCATACCGATTGCTGGAATAGTCATCGCTTTTGGAATAAGTGCGACATCAAATGTAAGACCGCTTTGCGCAGCATTTGTTTGCAATACGTCATGATAAATTTTTCCGAACCCTGCTGGAACCCACATGTAAGGGGTAATTAACCCAAATGTAATAAGACATGTTACAAGCCTACGATCCACCCTCAGCTCATTTAATACTTTTAAAAGTGCTGGAATTAAGATTGGGATGAAGGCGATATGAACAGGGATAATATTTTGTGAGAAACAAGCCATTGTTAAAATGATAAATAATATAAGTATTTTAGAATAGACTTGTTTTTTCGTGTCTTGTTCGTTGCCGATCCATTTTAAAGCTGATTGGATCATTGCATCAGGAAGTCCTGTTTTTGAAAGGGAAATAGCAAATCCACCGAGCATTGCGTAGCTTAATGCGATAGGAGCACTGTTCCCAAGACCGGCTGTAAAAGTACTAATTGTTTCTGAAATACCGAGTCCGCCGATAAGTCCGCCTGTTAAAGCTCCAACGATAATGGCGACAATGACTTGGACACGTAACAAACTAAGCAGTAGCATGACTGCTACTGCGATGAGTACAGCGTTCATAATAAATGTAATCTCCCTAATTTTTATTCTGTTAAGGCAAGCAAGTGTTTGTAGTGACATATACTTGCGACATATCATTATAAAATGTTTTCTATGAAATGTAAAAGCGCCTTTTGTTATTAATGCTGAAAAGATAGTTCTTGTTTAATTGATTGTAAAGATTTAGCGAATAACTCAGGCTCTTCTAAATCTGGAGAATGTGCCGAGTTTGGAAACCAAATCATCTTTTTAATAGGAGCTTGAATGATATCGCAATATTGTTGAACGAGTGCATAAGGAGTTTGATAATCATAGCGACCAGAACAAAAATAAACAGGAATAGATAAACTTGAAATAGATGAAAAGAAATCGATTGTCAGCATCTCTTCCCATAAAACTCCGGATTTTAAATTTCCTGCGAGAAATTTGAACCAATCTAATAGCGTATATTCAGGAGAAAAGAAGCCTTTTCGTATGAAAGAAAAGGAAGATCCATTTTGGATTGCTCCTCCGAATGTACCAAGCCACTTTCTTTGAATAATGAGGCGTCTCGTATCTAAAAAGGGTGGTTTCCCTAATTTTAAAAGAGAAGCTAATGCCTTTTTATGGTCATGTTTTTTGGCAGAGCTAATTAAATGTTGATATAGTAATTCTTCATTTTGCTTCATATGTACGATTTGACCGATGCCGATGTATGCTTCTATATATTCGGGACATTGATTAGCGATTTGTAGTCCGATAATACTTCCCCAAGAATGACCTGCGAGAAATAGTTTTTGCTTATTAAAGCGTTTGAGAAGATATTGAATAACCTTTTTTGCATCTGAAAAAAATTGATCAATCGTAAGATTTGTTTGGATGTCCCGCCATAAAAAGGATTTACCTGCCCCTCGCTGATCCCAATTAATAACGATAAAGTGTTTTTCTAACTCTTTTTGAAAATGGCGAATAAAGCCGATTTGTGCCATACCAGGGCCGCCGTGACAGCATAATAAAATAGGCTGTTCCACGTTTTGGCCGCGTATAAGGAGAGATTGTTTCCGGTCATTAATCATAACGCTTTCTATCGTAGCGATACTGTTAGGGATTAGTTGCTTCTTTTCGTTGTAAAACTGAGGGGTGTGGCTACGAAAAAGCATATGTAAACCTCCTTTTCTTAAATGGTATGAATCGCACAGGCTCTTTCTTTTGCATATACTACTAGAAAATCATTGTATCATAACATACTGGTTTGATTTCAAGTTTAGGCGATTAAGAGAGGAGGGAGAATGTGACGATTGGAGAAATTATTGATTCTTTAAATAGACGCGAATCAATCGCTATTATAGCGAAACGGCTTGAAATGAGCCCATATACATTATCAAAGAAATTAAGGGTGATTGGATATGAATATGATGGAGAGCAGAAAAAACGTATCTTTATAGGTGATGGCGAAGAGCCACGTCATTTGCAAATCCAAGAAGCTACTGCCCTTCAATATGCAAAAACAGACTATCAATTACTAATTTATGAACAATTACAAAGCATTTATGAATTGCTAAGAAAAAGAGAAGAAGTAAGTGTTCAAATTATAAGTAAGAGCACAGAGAAAAAGAAACGAACCTTTTCGATTAATATAGAAGTATTAGCAAGACTAGATGTTATATCGGAATCAAAAGGGATTCAAAAGTCTAAAATTGTAGAAGAAGCACTACAGGAATTTTTGCAACGGTATGATGTTAATCATGAAACGTATCCAGAGAAATAAAAGAAAGGATACTATGTTCCATATAAGAGCGTGTATCCTTTCTTTTATTTCATTTTTTGTTTTGTTTCGAAAAGTAATATAGGAACCAAACGGCATGATTTTGTTCATCAGCTGCTGCGCGCCGAAATGTTTCTTTCACTTGTTGATTTGTCGTTTCGTCAGCAATTTCTAAGTAAAAATCAACTGTTCGTTGCTCATCTTGCCGAATTTCAAGGATTTGAGTTCGTTCATTTATGTCTGGAGCTAAAGTAGCTAATCTAGCATAAAAATGAATGGCGCTATATTCTCCATTAATTGCTTTCTCAATACTACGAAAGTGTTTGTCGATACAATGTATCGTCATTGTTTGATAGAAATACATACAAATCTTCCCATTATAGTTTTCTATATACTACGAAGAAACAAGGGGCTATGTGCGTATCCTTTACTGTACTAGAAGAATGACAATACGTATGACTCTAAAAGAAGAAGCTCCTTGCATATAAAAGGAGCTTCTTCTTTCGAGTGTCACGCACTAGTTTGAATAGTATTTAATTGTTTTTTTGAATACGTCCATCAATAATCGGCTGAATTGGTTCTTTCACTTGTTTTACATAATCGACTAATGCTTCAAAATCGTTTGGACCAGTTTCAGCATTTTTTCCATTTTTAAAGGATACGAATCCATCACCGCCAGAAGCTAGGAAAGCATTTGCAACTACGCTATACGTTTTAGAGGGAACTAATTCTTCACCATTTGTTAAACGGATATTCGTAACCTTTTCGTTATTTGGTTTATTTGCATCCCAAGTGTATTGAATACCTGAAATTTGAAGCATTCTCGTTGCTCCTTTTTGCCATTGTTGATTTAATATATCACGAATATCTTGACCTGTTAGATCTACTTTAATTAATTGGTTTCCGAAAGGCTGAATGCCGTATAATTCGCCCCATGTAATATCTCCAGCGTCTAGATCATTACGAATTCCACCAGGATTCATAAGAGCGATTTGTGTTTGCATAGTTTGGCGCTGGGCATCCGCAACTAAATTTCCAAGTGTAGATTCACCAGCATCGTTTTGTTTACGGTCGATAGGTGCTGTGGATTTTCCGACTACTTCATTTACAAGAGGTGCGATTTTTTCTTTATATTGATCTAACTTTTGTTTTACTTGTTTATCAGGCTCTACACCTTCATGGTACGTTGTAATAACTTCAGCTTTTTTCTTCACAATATCTTTTGTTTTTCTATCAATCGTTACATCTACATCAGAGAAAGCCATCCCGTAAGAGTTCGCTTGCACGATAAGTTTATTATTTACAGTACCATTTACGTACGTATGACTATGTCCGCCGAAAATAACATCAACTTCGGGATCTGTTTCATTTGCAATGCGAGTAAGGTCACCGTTTGTTACACCAGTGTCATCAGTTGTACCTCCAACGTGTGCAAGGACTACGATAGATTTAACACCGAGACGCTTTAATTGCTGAGTAGATTTATTAATAGCTTCTACTTCATCAGTAATTTGTACATTCTTTAGCATAGTTGGCATAACGACATTCGGTGTATCCGTTGTAACAACTCCGATGAATCCTACAGGAACTCCATCTACCATTTTTACAGTAAATGGTGGTAAAAATAAGCGGCCAGTTGATTTATTATAGAAGTTTGCAGCGACATAAGGGAAGTTTGCTCCTTTGAAATTCCCTGTTTTTTCATGATATCCACCATAAATGAGGCGTCGCATTTCATCAATGCCTTCATCAAATTCATGATTTCCAATTGTACCAACATCAAACTTTAAGTCATTTAAAAATTCAATTGTTGGTTCGTCTTGTAATAATGCGGAAACTGGTGGGCTGGCTCCGACAATATCACCGGCATGTACGAGAAGTGTATTAGGGTTTTGTTTTTTGCGTTCTTTTAAATAAGTAGCTAAATAATCAGCGCCACCAGCTTCTTTATTGTTAACTTTTTTTACAGTATCTAGTTGACCATGTAAATCATTAATACCAAGCATTTGTACGTCTATGTATCGGTTTTGTTCGGCAGGAGTCTGAGATGGAGGAGCGGCGAATACGCTTGAAAAAGTAATAGTACTTAAAACAGCAACAGCAGGAATAATTTTTTTCCACATAATTAATTTCTCCTTTTTTTATAATCTGACATCATACGACATAATTTTAATAGATTACTAGGATTATATCTATATAAAAATTTAGTTTTTTCGAAAAATTAACATATTTACAAAAGATAAATAATAGAGTAGGGAACCTTTTTTATTGTCGATTTCATCATGTATCCTCTATAATGGAGAAAAAAGTAAAAGGTGAATAGTATGAAGAAAAAGAAGCAAAGACAAACACAAAGACACTCTCAAATGAATCAACCAGAGAAAGAATCACTTACACTAGGTGATCAATTGAACGATTCGTTAATGCAACAATTAAAGAATAAGAAAAAAGAGTTGCAAGTGAGAGAAGAGAAAAAAGAGGCAGCAGAACAAGAAAGAAAGCGTAAGGAACAAAAAGAACGTGAAAAGAATAAATCATTTGAAGAACTGTTAAGTGAAAGTAGCCTTACTTGGAAAGACTTTAAATAATAAAAAAATGATCAGTGAAATGCCGCTGATCATTTTTTTGACGAGTTTGTAAGAAAAGGGGAGTTAGAATGAGGAAAATTGTAGTCGTTCCGTATGAAAATCATTGGAGTGAGAAATTTCAAATGGAGGCCGAAAGATTAAAATCGGCGATGCCAGAAACGGTAAAAATCCATCATATTGGAAGTACGTCAGTGCCAGGACTAGCAGCTAAACCAATTATAGATATGATTATGGAAGTAGAGAGTATCGACAGAGTAGATCATTGGAATGAGCGATTTAAAGAGCTTGGTTACATCGTGAAAGGGGAAAATGGTATTTCAGGTCGTCGTTTTTTTATTCATGGAACTGAGGAGAAACGCTCGTATCATTTGCACGTATTTGAAAAAGGGAATCCTGAGATTACAAGGCATTTATCGTTTCGTGATTACATGATGGCTCATTGCGAAGAAGCAGAGGCATATGCAAATTTAAAGAAAGAACTAGCGGAAAAATATACATATGATGGCACGATGTATACGGAAGGAAAAAATGAGTTTGTACGTAATGTTGATGAAAAAGCGAAAGAATGGAAAGGAAATAACGTGAATGACTGAGTTCACGTTATTTTTTTAAATGTGTATAAAAGTATTATGTAAACTGTACGTATGTTTTGACTTTTTGGATGAATCTTGTTGAAATAAAGTTGTGGTTTATAAAAATGTAACAATGAAAGGGAGAAAGACTGTGCATATTCCAACAACTACACTTCATAATGGTGTGAAAATGCCGATGATTGGTCTAGGCGTTTATAAAGCGAAAGAAGGCAATGAGGTTAAACAAGCAGTAAAAACAGCATTAGAAGTTGGATACCGTTCGATTGATACAGCAACTGTATATGAAAATGAAAGCGGTGTCGGAGAAGCGGTTCGTGAATCTGGAATCTCGCGAGAAGACTTGTTTATTACAACAAAAGTTTGGAACGACGATCAAGGGTACGAGGAGACGCTCGAGGCGTTTGAAAAAAGTTTAAAGAAATTACAAATGGACTATGTAGATTTATATTTAATCCATTGGCCGATAAGAGGGAAGTATGTTGATACGTACCGTGCTCTAGAAAAGCTATATGAAGAAGGTAAAGTGCGTGCCATTGGTGTTTCTAATTTTCATAAACATCATTTAGAACTGTTATTACCAAATTGCAAAGTGAAGCCGATGGTAAACCAAGTTGAACTTCATCCAATGCTAGCGCAATTTGAATTGCGTGATTTCTGTCAAGGTGAGCAAATTCAAATGGAAGCATGGAGTCCTTTAATGAGAGGCGGCGAAGTATTCCAGCATCCAATTATTCAGGCTATTTCTAAAAAATATGAAAAGTCACCTGCACAAGTTATATTAAGGTGGGATATTCAAAGTGGGATTGTGACTATTCCTAAATCTGTTACGCCATCTCGTATTAAAGAGAACTTTACTATTTTTGATTTCTCATTAACTGAAGAAGAGATGGATCAAATTAATACGTTAAATCGTAATTTACATGTAGGAACGAATCCTGATAAATATGATACGTTATAAAAAAAGACTGCCGCCTAGTGTTGGGGGCAGTCTTTTGCTTTTATCGGTATCAATATTTTAGCGATGCAAAGCATATGAATCATACTTAACAATCTTTTGAAGTTGTACATATTCTTCTTTCGTTAAAGATAACTGTTGGCTAGCTTGTATATTTTCTTGCAACTGTTGAATAGAGCTTGCACCAGGTATAACAGATGCAACAGCTTCATTATGTAAGCAGTATTGAATGGCCGATCCAGTTAAAGATTTTTCTCCTATAATTTCTTTTACACTCGCGAGTGTTGTATGTAATTCATCATAAGAATAGGAGAGGTAATCTTTTTCCTTTACTCTTTCTATCTTGCTTGCATTGTTGTTAGTTAAAATGCCTTTCGCAAGTGGTCCGCGTGCGATGACACTAATTTGATATTCGTTAAGCGCCTGGAACCATTCTTCAGGACGACGATTTAAAAGGCTGTACTCCATTAATACACTAACGATATTTGAACGTTTTGCATACTCACGAATGACATTTGGACGTATAGAAGAGATACCATAATGACGAATAATCCCTTCTTTTTTTAATTCTTCAAAGGCTTCAACTGTTTCATCTATAGGATCTTCAATCGTCCCGCCATGCAGTTGATATAAATCAATATAATCTGTTTGAAGTCTACGTAAACTCTCTTTTACTTCGGCCTTTATATAAGCTTTAGAAGGATCCCAAGACCAACCGTTTTTTTCTTCTGTCCATCGATTTCCAACCTTTGTTGTAAGAACAATTTGGTCGCGTTTTCCTTTCAGAGCTTTTCCAACAAATTCTTCATTTAATCCATAATCGTATAAGTCCGCTGTATCAAAAAAATTAATTCCTAAATCGATTGCCTCATCGATAATACGCATAGCTTCAGCCTCAGATGCACCGAGAGACATACAGCCAAATCCAATTTCCGTAACATATAAATCTGAGTTTCCTAATTGACGTTTTTTCATAGGTCAACCTCCTTACCTTTATTGTACGAAAGGGGAAGGAGGTTGACAAACGTTTACTTTTTGCCCCGCTATTTGCGGGCAGTAAGACTCCCACCTTAAACTTCGGCATATGCGAGGAAGTTAGGTGGGAGATTAACTGCCCGTAAAAGCCCGATTGGTTCAACTAATAATCAGAGGGGATGCCCCCCTCTGATTAAAGTTTCACTTTATTTGCTGTAATCCACTCTTGTACAGTTGTATACTCTTTTCCATATTGTTTTAGCTTATGACGAATTTGCCATGCTTTGCCGACTAAAGTGACGCGATTTGGTAAAATGTAAACTTTCATTTCTATCACGCTCCTTTCAATGTGGTAAAATGTATGAAGAACGATTAGGAAATAGAACAGGGAGATGAAGTAGTATGAGTAATCTTGCAGAAAGAACAGTAAAAACTGAACCGATTTTTGATGGTAGAGTTATAAAAGTTCGTGTTGATGATGTAGTATTACCAAATGGAGAAATGAGTAAACGTGAAATCGTAAATCACCCTGGGGCAGTTGCTATTATTGCTATTACTGATGAGGGGAAAATTGTACTCGTTGAGCAGTATCGTAAAGCTCTCGAAAAGGCAATTGTGGAAATTCCTGCTGGGAAGTTAGAACCTGGGGAAAAGCCAGAGGTAACAGCAGTTCGTGAATTAGAAGAAGAAACAGGATATGTATGTGAAAATATGGAACTTATTACATCTTTCTATACATCACCTGGTTTTGCAGATGAGATTTTATATGTATATAAAGCGACAGGATTAAAACAAAAAGAAAATAAAGCAGCTTTAGATGAAGATGAATTTGTGGAATTAATGGAAGTGTCATTAGAAGAAGCGATTGATCTTATGAAAGACCTTCGCATACATGATGCTAAGACGATGTTTGCAGTACAATATTTACAATTACAAAAATAAACACTCGCCTAAGGCGAGTGTTTTTAGTTGATTTTTGCATATACACGTGCATCGCGTAAGCTGCCATCGGGTGCTAGGAAATCATTTTCCATTGTACCTTCTAAAATAAATTCTAGACGTTCTGCTAAGTTACATGCGTTTATATTTGTTGCATCAGTACGAATTTCAATTCTTCTAGCACCTAGTTTATCAAATGCAAATTGAATCGCACCTTTAATGGCTTCTGTCATATAGCCATGCTTTGTATAAGCGCTATGTAGCCAAAAGTGAAGTGAAAACTTTGGAATATCCCAGTTTTCAGGCTTGAGCGTAATAGCTCCGATGAATGTACCAGATACTTTATCGTATAAGTGGAAATCAAGTGTTTCACGAAGTAAAAACTGTCCGTGAGCTTCGCGAACAATTTCTTCAGCACGTTCTTCTGTTTCAGCTGTAATTGGCATCCATGGTAATAAGTCTTCTAGCGAAGCTTGGATTGCTTCATATACTTCTGTTCCATCACCTGGAAACGGCTTACGTACTTGCAAGCGCTCAGTTTGAAATAATGTTGGAAAATCTAATAATAATGGTTTCAAGAGAAATCCCTCCTATTCTCTACTTTTTAGTTTAGCAAAGTAGAGCGGAATTTCAATGCTAATTCGTCATACTTTTTTTCTTTCTTTCATACATTTTTAGTAAGAGTGTGAACGGAGGGAAGGAAAATGTGGCGAAAAACGTGGCAAGACCGTGTAATGTCTCACATACAGGAAAATTCTTCACTATATATATTTAATGCGGTTTTATTACTGATGGGAGTAATATTTGGAGCGATTCTTGTGAATAGTTTACAAATAAACCAAAAGCAAGATTTATCATTTTATTTACAGCGTTTTTTTGGACAAGTTTCTAAAGGAGAATTTGCTGTCGCAGGCGAAATGTTTCGAGAAAGTTACTTTTCGCAATTAAAATATATCGGCTTTATTTGGATTTTGGGGATTTCAATTATTGGGTTGCCGCTCATTTTTATCTTACTATTTTTAAAAGGGGTAGTTGTTGGATTTACAGTAGGTTTTTTAGTAAGTCAGCACGGATGGAATGGACTATTATTAGCATTTGTATCTGTATTGCCACAAAATTTAATTATAATTCCTGTATTTCTCGTAATGACAACAATTGCTGCAAGCTTTTCCTTACGCATGATTAGGCATCAATTTATTCGGAAAATAACTGAGCCACTATTACCGTTATTAATTCGCTATACATGCTTTTTTCTCGTGATTGGAGCGGTATTAGCTATTGCTTCCAGTGTCGAAGTGTATGCATCACCAGTTTTAATGAAAGAAGTTGTGGAGGCTATTAACAAACAATAAATATTTTTTGAGAATAATTATCAATTTGTTTTTATTGTTTTTCTTTTGACAGGAGCCCTTCTTCTGATATAATGGTGTAAGAGTGGCGAGGAGGGAGTAGTACCGAATGGAAGAAAGAATTGAACGAATTAAGAAGCAATTACATGCAGCGAGCTATAAATTGACACCACAACGTGAAGCAACAGTTCGTGTGCTGCTAGAAAATGAAGAAGATCATTTAAGCGCAGAAGATGTATACCTCCTTGTAAAAGAAAAGTCGCCAGAGATCGGATTAGCAACCGTTTATCGAACTTTAGAGTTATTGTCTGAGTTGAAAGTTGTCGATAAAATTAACTTTGGAGACGGTGTTTCGCGTTATGACTTACGCCAAGAAGGTGCACAGCGTTTCCATCATCATTTAATCTGTACACAATGCGGTGCTGTACAAGAAATACAAGAAGATTTACTTGGTGAAGTGGAGAATAAAGTGGAACGAGACTGGAGCTTTAAGGTGAAAGATCATCGTTTAACATTCCATGGGATTTGTAAAAATTGTCAAGAAAATGAAACGGATGAAAAATAACCTTTTCCTATTTAACTAGGAAGAGGTTTTTTATTTGAATAAGGTATAAATTGGTGAAAGCTTGGCATATGTTGTAATAACTTATATTTTGGAGGAATTTACAATGCGCCGAGCTTTAAAATTAACTTTTGATGGGATGAAAGTATTTTTATTATTTACAAGTTGTACGATTTTGTTTTATTTCGCTATACTATGGATAAATGAAGAATATGAAAGTTACCATCGTTATGAAAAGCCAAAAGAAGAGACTGTAGAAAAAGTATCAGGGAATGAGGAGCCGGAAAAGGATGCTTTCGTAAATAGAATGATGTTTTTCTATGAAAATGGGGAGTAGTGTAGATTGGAAGATCAATTAAAAGATTTTATTCATTATATGATTGTTGAAAAAGGTTTAGCGAAAAATACAGTTGTATCTTATGAACGCGATTTAAAAAGCTATGTGAAGTATTTGCAAAATGTAGAACAAACGAAGACGTTTCATGAAGTGACACGCTTGCATATTGTTAACTTTTTGCAGCATTTAAAAGAAAACGGGAAATCTTCAAAAACATTGGCGCGTCATATTGCATCGATTCGTTCGTTTCATCAATTTTTACTTCGTGAACGAGCAGTGGAGCATGACCCATCGGTACATATTGAAACGCCACAAGGGGAACGGAAATTACCAAAAGTATTATCGATCGACGAAGTGGAAGCATTGCTTCAAACACCGAAAACGGCAAGTGCTTTTGGGATTCGTGATAAGGCAATGTTAGAGTTGTTGTATGCAACAGGACTTCGTGTTTCAGAATTAATTGCATTAAATTTAGAAGATGTGCACTTAACGATGGGATTTGTTCGCTGTATCGGGAAAGGGAACAAAGAAAGAATTATTCCACTAGGAAGCTTAGCGACAGAAGCGATTCAAAAGTATATTGAAAAAGGAAGAAGAGAATTGATGGGTAAAAAAGCAGTAGATGCGCTCTTTTTAAACCATCATGGTAATCGATTATCGAGACAGGGATTTTGGAAAATTTTAAAACGGCTAGCGAAAGAAGCGAATATTGCAAAAGAGCTTACACCGCATACGTTGCGTCACTCTTTTGCTACGCATCTATTAGAAAACGGGGCAGATTTGCGTGCTGTACAAGAAATGCTTGGACATGCAGATATTTCAACGACGCAAATCTATACGCACGTTTCAAAAACTAGATTAAAAGATGTATATAAACAGTTTCATCCGAGAGCATAGTTACTATGCTCTTTTTTCATAGATTAAGAAGAGTGAACCATTTCACAGAAACTTCACAAACATTTCGTACATTGTTTTCAGCAGAAGACTAGAATATTACAATGTATTTCCTCTATACTAAGGAAAGTATGAAGGAGGAAATGAAGATGAAAAAACTTATTATTACATTATTTATCGCGATGCTAGCATTGGCTGGCTGTAATACAAACAAAGAAGAACCGAAAAAAGAACAAAAACTTGAAGCTGTAAAAGTAGCAGTTCAAACGAATCCGAAAGAAATTAAACCAGGTGAAAAAACAGAAGTACAAGCACTTGTTACACAAGGAAAAGAAAAAGTAACAGATGCTGATGATGTAAAGTTTGAAATTTGGAAAGATGGCGACGAGAAGCGCGAGATGCTAGATGGTAAGCATAAAGGGAAAGGTGTTTATGCTGTAGAAAAAACATTCGAAACGGATGGAGTATATCATGTTATTGCTCATACAAATGCACGTGAAATGCATGTTATGCCAGAAGTAAAAGTGGCTGTGGGAAATGCAAAAGTTGAAGATGCGAAAAAAGAAGAAGGTCATGGGGATCATAAAAGTGATACGATGATACATCTTATGGCTGGTGATATTAAAGCAAATGCTGAGTCAACAATGAAAGTTCATTTAAAACAAAAAGAAGAAGCGTTAACTGGTGCTGAAGTACAACTTGAGATTTGGAAAGACGGCGTTGAAAAACACGAATTTATTCCGGCGAAAGAAGGGAATAAAGGGGAGTATGAAAGTAAACATACTTTCAAAGAGAATGGTGCTTATAAAGTGAAAGTTCATGTAAGAAAAGGTGAACTACATGAACATAAAGAAGAAACAGTAGAAGTAAAATAAAAAGTAGCTCTTTAGAGCTGCTTTTTATTTTTATATTAGGAAATATGTTATAAAATGATTAGCACTTCTTTGCAGAATGGATTACAATAGAATGGTAAAGAAAATGAGAAATTCTACGAAAATGTATTAAAAAGAAAGCGTAAACATGGTATGATATCAATATCAGATGTCTGACATCTGACTTAGAAAAAACTAGAAATTTTTTTGATTCGTTTGAAAGTAAAACGAAAAAGTTAGAGACTGATTTAAAGCAGTACTGTTTGATAATGAGGACGAAAGATAATTCCCATTGATAACAGTTTCACTTTATAGCGTTTTGAACATACTACAAGAAGTAGAACTGAACATATAGGAGGTTGCAGTTATGAATAAATATAAACGTATTTTCCTAGTCGTAATGGACTCTGTGGGAATCGGTGAAGCACCAGATGCTGAGCAGTTTGGTGATTTAGGTTCTGATACAATTGGTCATATCGCTGAACATATGAATGGATTACACATGCCAAACATGGTGAAATTAGGCCTTGGTAATATTCGTGAAATGAAAGGAATCTCTAAAGTAGAGAAACCGCTTGGATATTATACAAAAATGCAAGAGAAATCTACAGGTAAAGATACAATGACAGGTCACTGGGAAATCATGGGCCTTTACATTGATACACCATTCCAAGTGTTTCCTGAAGGATTCCCGAAAGAATTACTTGATGAATTAGAAGAAAAGACAGGACGTAAAATTATCGGTAATAAACCAGCTTCTGGAACAGAGGTACTTGTTGAGCTTGGTCAAGAACAAATGGAAACAGGTTCTTTAATTGTTTACACTTCTGCTGATAGTGTATTACAGATCGCAGCTCATGAAGAAGTAGTACCACTTGAAGAGCTATATAAAATTTGTAAAATCGCACGTGAATTAACATTAGATGAGAAGTACATGGTAGGGCGTGTTATTGCTCGTCCGTTCGTTGGAGAGCCAGGAAACTTCACACGTACACCAAATCGTCATGACTATGCGTTAAAACCATTTGGTCGCACAGTAATGAATGAACTTAAAGATAGCGATTATGATGTAATTGCTATTGGTAAAATTGCTGACATTTATGATGGAGAAGGTGTAACTGAATCACTTCGTACGAAATCAAATATGGATGGAATGGACAAGCTTGTAGATACATTAAATATGGACTTTACAGGTATTAGCTTCTTAAACTTAGTTGACTTTGATGCCTTATTTGGTCATCGTCGTGACCCACAAGGGTACGGAGAAGCTCTACAAGAATATGACGCACGTCTTCCAGAAGTATTCGAAAAACTAAAAGAAGATGATCTATTATTAATTACAGCAGACCATGGTAATGATCCAGTACATCCTGGTACTGATCATACACGTGAATATGTACCGTTATTAGCATATAGCCCAAGCATGAAAGAAGGCGGACAAGAGTTATCACTTCGTCAAACATTTGCTGATATTGGTGCAACTGTAGCAGAAAACTTTAATGTTAAAATGCCAGAACATGGAACAAGCTTCTTAAATGAGCTAAAGAAATAGGGGGATAAACAGATGAATCGTGAACTAATTACAAAATCAGCTTCATACTTAAAAGAGAAATTTCAAGAGACACCACAAGTAGGACTAATCCTTGGATCTGGACTAGGTGTATTAGCAGATGAAATCGAGAACGCAGTAACAGTACCATACAGTGAAATCCCTGAATTCCCAGTTTCAACTGTAGAAGGACATGCAGGTCAACTTGTATTCGGTACACTTCAAGGTGTAACAGTAGTAGCAATGCAAGGACGTTTCCATTTCTATGAAGGATACGATATGCAAAAAGTAACATTCCCAGTTCGTGTTATGAAAGAACTAGGTGTAGAAACAGTTGTTGTAACGAACGCAGCTGGTGGTGTAAATACATCATTTGAACCAGGCGATCTTATGTTAATTTCAGACCATATTAACTTCATGGGTACGAACCCATTAATCGGACCAAATGATTCTGAAATGGGTGTACGTTTCCCTGATATGTCTACATCATATACGCCAGAACTTCGCGAAATGGCGAAACAAGTTGCAGCAGATTTAAATATTAAAGTACAAGAAGGTGTATATGTTGGAATGACAGGTCCTGTATATGAAACACCTGCTGAAATTCGTATGCTTCGTACACTTGGCGGAGATGCAGTTGGTATGTCAACAGTACCAGAAGTAATTGTAGCTCGTCATGCAGGTATGAAAGTACTAGGTATTTCTTGTATTTCAAATATGGCAGCTGGTATTTTAGATCAACCACTTCACCACGATGAAGTAATTGAAACGACAGAACGTGTTAAAGCTAATTTCTTAGCATTAGTAAAAGCAATTGTAAAACAAATGAAGGGGTGACTTCACAATGAGAATGGTGGACCTAATTGCAAAAAAACGTGATGGACATGCATTAACGACAGAAGAAATTAACTTTATCGTTGAAGGATACACAAATGGTAGTATTCCAGATTATCAAATGAGTTCATTTGCAATGGCAATTTTCTTCCAAGATATGAATGATCAAGAACGTGCAGATTTAACGATGGCAATGGTAAATAGCGGTGATACAATTGACTTATCAGCCATTGAAGGGGTAAAAGTAGATAAGCATTCAACGGGTGGAGTTGGTGATACAACGACACTTGTATTAGGTCCATTAGTAGCTGCTTTAGGTGTACCAGTTGCGAAAATGTCTGGACGAGGTCTAGGACATACGGGTGGTACAATTGATAAATTAGAAGCAGTACCAGGATTCCATGTGGAAATTGAAAATGATGAATTCATGCGTCTTGTAAATGAAAATAAAATCGCTGTTATTGGTCAAAGTGGAAACTTAACACCTGCTGATAAAAAGTTATATGCGCTTCGTGATGTAACTGCAACAGTAAATTCAATTCCTCTTATCGCTAGCTCAATTATGAGTAAGAAAATTGCTGCTGGTGCAGATGCAATTGTTCTTGATGTAAAAACTGGAGCAGGCGCGTTTATGAAAACGGATGAAGATGCAAAGCGTTTAGCAGAAGCAATGGTACGCATCGGTAATAACGTTGGTCGTAATACGATGGCGGTTATTTCTGATATGAGTCAGCCGCTTGGTGAAGCAATTGGTAATGCATTAGAAGTACAAGAAGCAATTGATACATTACAAGGTAAGGGACCGAAAGATTTAGAAGAGTTATGTTTAACACTTGGAAGTCAGATGGTGTACCTTGCTGGACAAGCTTCATCTTTAGAAGATGCACGTGAAAAGTTAATTGAAGTAATGAACAATGGTAAAGCGCTAGAATCATTTAAAACGTTCTTATCCGCGCAAGGCGGCGATGCATCTGTTGTTGATGATCTTTCTAAATTGCCACAAGCACAATTTAAAATTGAAGTGGAAGCGAAAGAAGACGGTTACGTATCGGAAATCGTTGCAGATGAAATCGGAACAGCAGCAATGCTTTTAGGAGCAGGGCGTGCAACGAAAGAATCTGAAATTGATTTAGCAGTTGGTCTAATGCTTCGCAAAAAAGTAGGCGATAGCGTGAAAAAAGGTGACTCTCTTGTTACAATTTACGCAAACCGCGAAAATGTTGAAGACGTAAAAGCGAAAATTTATGAGAACATGAAAATCGCTAAAGGTCACGTAGATGCACCAACTTTAGTACACGGTATTGTAACGAAGTAATAAAAAAAGCTGAGGAGATTTCTCCTTGGCTTTTTTTACTATTTTTTGTTTATAATAGTAAAGGGTGAAATTATGATTAGAATTTGTGCAATAACGAAAAAAAATGAAGTTTTATATGATGTGTCGCTAGAAGAAACGAGACAAGAAAACATCGTATGGTATTGGCTTGATTTATATAAGCCGACGAAAGAGGAGTATACATATATTTTACAAGATCACTTCAAATTCCATCCCCTTGCAATTGAAGATTGTGTAGAGTATGTACAGAGGCCAAAGGTAGATTTTTATGATGGATATAACTTTTTAGTTCTCCATGCATTCGGAGAAGACGGATTAGAACCGCATGAAATCGATTTATTTGTTAGTGATCGATATATAGTTTCTTTTCACTTCTCTCATAACAATGCGATTGAAAGAGTATGGAAAACGCTCGGTGAGAAGAAACGTATTAAGAAGAGTCCTTTAAATGTAGCACATACAATTATTGACCAAATTGTAGATGATTATTTCGCACCTGTATATTACATTGAAGACCATTTAAATGCAATTGATGATAATTTAACGGGTGAGACAGCAGGAAGTGTGCTAGAAGAGGTATTTGATATTCGGACAGATTTATCTAAGCTAAGGCGTACGATTATTCCGATGCGTGATTTATTGTATCGCATTTTAAATTCAACTCGTTTTTACGGTATAAGCGATCATGAAATTTATTTTAAAGACATACATGATCATTTGCTTAAACTGACAGAGATGATTGAAGCGAGCCGTGAATTGACGGCAGATATTCGAGATAGTTACTTTTCATTGAATTCCCACCATATGAACAATATTATGAAAACATTAACTGTTTTCTCAACTATTTTCATGCCGTTAACATTTATTGCAGGGGTATACGGCATGAACTTCGCACATATGCCAGAGCTTGGCGGGAAGTATAGTTATTTTATTTGCTTAATTTTAATGGCATTAATTGGCGGCGGAATGATGGCTTGGTTTTATAAAAAAGGTTGGTTTAAGTAAAAAAACACCGAGGATTTCCTCGGTGTTTTTTTCTTAGCCAATAGCGTGTAATACGAACATGGCTAAGAATAAGCATGTAATAATATACATGGACGGTGCGACTTCTTTACGCTTTCCAAGTGCAACTTTCAAGATAGGATAAGCAATAAATCCGAACGCAATGCCATCAGCGATACTATATGTGAGCGGGATCATAACGATAATTAAAAACGCTGGAAATCCTTCTGAAAAGTCGTTCAGAGGAATTTGTTGAATGCTTGTAATCATCAGACCGCCAATAATAATTAAGATTGGTGCAATGGCACTATCAGGAATTATTTTGACAAACGGAAGCGCAAACAGTGATGCGAAGAATAACAACCCTGTAACGATAGACGTCAGACCTGTTTTTCCGCCTGCAGTAATACCTGCGGCACTCTCTACTGTTGAAACGGTAGGGCTTGTGCCAAATAGACCACATGTCATTGCTGAAATTGCATTTGCTTGGTAAGCACGTGGGAATTTACGATCATCTTCTAATAAACCGTGTAGTAGTCCCATGTTCTCAAAAATAAGCACCATGCTTAAGGAGAATGTTGCAATCCAAAATGGTAAGGAAGAAAGTTTCCCAAATGACATAGCTCCAAACACATCGCCATAATTAGCGAATGAAAACGAACTATTTCCCATTTGACTCGTATCAACAAGACCAAACAGCCATGCAATACCAGTTCCAATTGCAATCGTCCATAAAAAGTTTCCACGTACGTTACGAACAAATAGCACAAGTGCCACAATAAGAGTAAGTAGTGTTGCAAGAACGACAGGACTACTTAATTTCCCCATTGCAACAGCAGTATTAGGATGCGAAACGACTAAACCACCTTTTTGCAAGCCTATGAAAGCTAAAAACAACCCGATACCGACAGTGATCGCTTCCTTTAATGACTTTGGAATCGATACCGAAAGCACGCGAGCAATTGGTGTAAAAGCAGCAATTGCAAAAATAATACCGGCGATAAAAACAGCTGCCAATGCTTCTTGCCAAGCTAAACCGAGCGTATGCACAGCAGTGTACGTGAAGAATGCATTTACACCCATACCAGGGACAAGAATAGCAGGTGCATTTGCCCAAAATGCCATAAGTAGACATCCGACAAATGAACTGAAAACAGTTGCCAAAATTCCTGCTTCAAGAGGAATGCCGGCATCTGATAAGATTGACGCATTTACAATCATAATATAAACGATTGTGAAAAATGACGTGACTCCAGCTAAAACTTCTTGTTTTGGTGATGTTTGGTGTAAGTCTAATTTAAATGTTCTTTCAAGTATTCCTTTCATGTTAAACCTTCTTTTTCATATCCCTCTCCCACCCGTGATATCTCTTATGTAAGAGCTCACCGTCCTTTATTATATCAGAACATCATGTTTTTACAACAACGAAAATGATAACGGTTACTTATAAATGAATTTATTTATAAATACGTAAAAATTGCCCGGATAGATGAAATGATTTCTAGTTCTCCTGATTGAATGGGCGGAGCCGCTTGCGCATGCAAAGTAGCATATGATGCGATCTCCCGTGGTAATTGGACAGATTCTTCAACGAATGAGAGGGGAACAGGATTAATATTTAAATTGTAGGTACTCGCAATTGTACGAGCTTTGTCTACTGCTTGTTGCAGAGCTTGAATGAGAGCTTGCTCATAATATTTATTTGGATGAGATATTCGAAAACGTAATCCTTTTGCTACGTTTGCACCATTCGAAACGGCTATATCATATACTTCCCCTGCTTTTTGCACATTTAAAACGGTAATTTCATACAAATGCTCCACACGGTAGCCTTGTAGTAATGCTTTATCATTTACATATTCGTATTGAGGCGTAATTGTATAAGAAATGGTTTCTATATCTTTATCGGCAATACCTAGCTGTTTGAGTGCATCAAGCAATTGTTTCGATTGCACTGCATTTTCTTCTTGCGCTTGTTTTACATTTTTACTATCCGTTCGAATGCCCAGTGTTAATATGACAACATTTGGTTTTGCTTTTATAATGCCTTCTCCTTGTACAGTAATAGTAGCTTCTTTACCAGTATTTGTCGTACGGATATTATGTAAATACGGATTCATTCCACTTTGCATTTATGCTCACCATCCTTTTTTACATGTATATGTGTGAACAAAAAAGAAAATCGTATGAAAAAAGTTACATAAATGAGAATGTTGAGGGAAGAAAGCATATACAACATAGGTATTTATAGATTATAATATTTGTAAATATGATAAAAAAGGGACGAGGCTAGTGAGCGAAAATAGAGAAACACTGATTTTAGATTTATCTGCATCATTTCGAAAGATGATACGTTTATTACAAAATGATATTAATACACGTTTTTCAGAGCATATGCCATATAACGAATTCTCTGTATTACGTGCGTTATTTTTAAAAAGTCCACAGATGGCTTCGCAAATTGCGAGTGAAGTAAACGTAACCTCCAGTCATATTACAGCTGTAACAGATCGTCTCGTGCGAAAAGGATTTGTTGAAAGAAAACGTTCAAATTCAGACCGTCGTATCGTATACTTAGAAATTACAGAAAACGGACGAGAAGTAACTGAAAAACTTGAAGCTGTGCGTAAAGAATATTATAAAGAGAAATTTAAAGGTTGGAGCGACCAAGAGATAGAAATGGTTTTAGAGCTATTTGGCCGCGTATTATAATAAATGAGGATAGGAAGCGAGAGCTTTCCTATCCTTTTTCTTTTGAATAAAAATATTTTGAAACTCCGATACTTTAATTAAACAGATCGGAGGAAAGATTATGAAATATATTGCTGGACTTACCATTTTATTAGGAAGTTTTTTTTGTTTTAATACATTCTTATACGCTGATACTCCAATTCAAGTCGTGCAAAAAGAAGTGAAATACATTGAAAACGATAATACTGTCTTATATTCGAAATTATGGGTTCGCTCTATGCAAAACGCAGTATTATTCCACCATAGTGATAATATTCGTAATCAAGACACATTACGTAACGTAACAAGTTCATCGCTCGTTAAAGCGAAGCACTTACCGTTTCAAAAAGCAGCTATGTACATTCCTAGATTATCGCAATACGTATCGAAAGCAGGAAAAGAAAATATCCAAGTGTATTACATTGCGGTGCACTATAATGTGAAAAAAGAAAATGCATATCAATTAAATGGTATGAACTATTTTCTGCAAGTATTTGTGAAAGAACGTGGGGAATGGAAAGTTGCTGAAAGTGTAGTTGCACCGACAGAGCAAATTGTGCAAAACGGTGATGGATTTGGGATGAAAGAAGAGATGGTGTATGGAGATAGGAGAGAGAAAATAAAATAACCTCCTCTTAGTGAGGAGGTTATTTTATTTGAAATTCCAAGAGACCTTCAATCTCAATATTTTAGATAGAAGAAAATAGCTAATTATGCTTGTTCCGAACAAACCAATGTAAAAATTAAGCAACGAATGGGTTCCGCCAATTATTAAACCACCGCTAATTCCAATACAGAAAATAGCGCAGACCATAAATATTTTTTGAAGCTTTGGATATAGTAAGAAACTACCATTCCGCTCATTGACTGAACGAACATATAAATATATACCGAGTGGTAATAAAATAATTATATTTACAATAGGTCCAATCAATGTTTTTACTGAAGGGATTTTTGTAAAGTTTGGTTCATTATGACGCACTCCATCAGGATCGGTATAGGCACTTTGCGGATTATAATCAAATCTAATATGAAAATCTTCTGCTGGACCTGAAATGCGTATGTTTTCCATAACACGATGCATATTGCCATTGTCCTCATGAAAGTCAGTATTCGAGTGAACAGCGATGACTGCTGAGATAAGGGATGGAAATAACAATGGAAACATGAATATAGCTGCAGTGAGAAGTCCCTGCGAGAGAGTATTCCCAGTAATTGTTCCTATACATAAAGCAAGCGTATAAATAGCAATTAATACAATTAACATGTATATAAAGTAGCTATGAAATGGGGAGAATACTTGATACTTATTATGAAAAGTCAACTTTTTCATAATAGCAAATAGTCCCCAGTTTAAAACGACAATCGCAACAATATTACAGATTCCAAACAACCATTTTGTTATATAGAGGTGTGAACGTTTAAAGGGCATAGACCATAACAAGTCACTAGAGTTATTTTGTCTTTCCCATCCAATTAAAGTACAAGCTAGAACGATAAGTACACTACCTAACAGTATGACAGGATCTATGAGTGTTAAATCAAAGTGGTAATGATATACATAGTTCCACTTTTTATTGTCATTTAGAAAGTATTGCTCTTGAATAGAAGACATATAGTATTTATATGATAAAGTATAGAAGCTGACGAGCCAAAATAACCATACAACATACTTACTTTGCTGATACGTTCTTAGCCATATTGCTTTTTGAAACATAGGATCTCTCCTTTAAAAAACTTTATAATTTGTTAGACGTGATAATACAACATAAGTGATAATTCCAGCGAGAAACAACCCGATATAATAGCTAAGTAAGAAATTAAATTGAGTTATTTTATAGCCACCTAGTAATGCAAAGTAAATGGTTGTCCCCCATATCCATATTTTTAAATGTTTTTGGAAAATAAATATCTTTCGACCGTTTTCATTTGGTGATCGTGTATATAAATATGTTCCAAGTAGTAAGTAAAATATTGTATAGAAAATAGGGAGTAACATTGACTTAGCCGAATAATACATATGCGATGCTGGATCTCTTAAAGTAGTTGGGTCATTTTCTTTTTTACGTAATTTTGGATCATAATCGTAATAAATAGAAAAATTATATATTGGTGCCACAATATTTGTTTTTTTATTTATTTCAGAAAGACTTTCATATGAGTGAGAGTTTCTATTATTCGTAGCATCAAAATGATTTATTGTAAAATTGTATAGTAATGAAATAAATGTAAGACCCATTAGTAACCAAGGAATACAAAAAACGGCTTGCGAAACAATACTTCCAGTAAAGGTACCGATACATAATGCAGCTGTATATACTGCAACATATGAAACAATCGCATAAAGAAAGTATCGATGAAATGGCCCAAATGATTGATAATCAAAATGAATGGTTGTTTTATAAATAAAGTACATAAGAATCCAGTTTATAAGGAATGAGCCTACAATACAGAATGAACCGAAAGCCCATTTGGATAAGAAAACATCTTTTCTTTTAAATGGCATTGCCATAAGTAGGGTATTAGATTGGTTGCTACGTTCCCATCCTATTAATAGACAAGCTATAGAAATAATAAGAATAGTTAGCCAAAAGCTATTACCTGTATTTGACAAAAAAGCATAATCATAATAGAACGTTCCCTTTTCATGCAATTTATAATAATTAGCAAGTTGTCGCTCGGCTGCTTTATAGTATCCGAAAGATAAAAGATAAAGCGAACTAAAGAAGAACAGTAATACAGCATATTTCCCGCGCTTCCAATTCCACATCCACAATGCCTTATGAAACATACTCATCCCCCTCAAGTGTCGTAACGAAGACATCTTCAAGTGACATTGTTAATTCTTCAATGAGTATTGGTTGCTCTTTATAAAATTTTTCAAGCGTTGCAGCAACATTTCCTTCAATTAAAATCGTATATACTTTTCCTGTTTGATTTAATATTTTAATATTGCTTAAGTTTTCTAGTTTTTGAGGTAGTGATCGTTCGTAAGCAACTTGGACTTTAGCAAATTGTGATTTTGCATCGTCTAGTGATGTAATAGAATCTACTGTATGCCCTTTTAAAATAATGATTGTATCTGCTATTTTTTCAACTTCGTCTAAATGGTGAGTTGAGATGAAAATTGTAATTTCTTTTTCTGCTACTTCTTCAACAAGAAATTGTAGAATCTGTCTTTTAACGATAGGATCAAGTCCGTTTGTCGGTTCATCTAAAATGATATATTCTGCTTTTGCAGCGAAAGCTAAAATGATCGCAAGCAGTGCTTTCATTCCTTTTGAGTAACTACGAATACGTTTGTTTGGTAAGTTGAAACGTTCTAACAGTTCATAGAAATATGGTTCATCAAATGCTGTATAAACTGCTTTATAAAACTTCACGATTTCCTTCACTGTATATCCGTTTAATATGTTAGTAGAATCTGGAACGTATACAACTTTTTGTTTAATTTCAGGATGCATATGAACATCTATATCCTCATATGTAACAGTTCCTTCATCGGGGTCTAAAATGCCGACCATCGTTCGTAATAAAGTTGTTTTCCCTGCGCCATTTCTTCCGAGCAATCCGACGATACTACCTTTTTGTAATGTGAAAGAAACATCGTCTAAAATCGTTTGGTTATCAATTGTTTTCTTCAAGCTTGTCACTTTCAACATCTGTAGTTCCTCCAATCTCCTTGTAGTATGAATCTATCCAATCATGAATTTTATCTTTCGTAATCCCAAGATAAGAGGCTTCTAGTAATAATTGATGAAATTGCTTTTCAACCATAGCGATTTTCCTTTCGTCTAATGTTGGGGTAATCGATTGGGCTACAAATGTTCCTTTTCCTCGTAATGTTTCAATAATCCCTTGTCGCTCTAATTCTTGATAAGCTTTACTTACTGTATTTGGATTTATAACGAGCAAAGAAGCAAGCTCGCGTACAGAAGGAAGTTTATCACTTGGAGCTAACATATTTTTTAGTACGAGCTCTTTTATATTTTGAACAATTTGTTCCCATATCGGAGTGTTGCTTCTTGGATCAAGTTGAATATGCAAGAGCAATGTCTCCTTCCTAATGAGTATTAAGTGTACTACTACGTGTAATACACTTAATACAATATAGGCAATGAATTTATTTGTCAACTGAAAATAATAGAAAAATATGGTATTAAAAATGTATAAATTGGAAAAAATAAGTTTGATATAGAATGGAGGGTTAGTCATGAAGCGAGTTTTTGGAATACTTGTTTGTTTCATGTTATTGCTTTCTGGTACTTCAGTTAGTTTCGCACAATCTGAGAAAACGAAGCAGGAAAAAACAGAAGAAACCACGCCGAAGTTAGCGGAACAAGCGTCGTCAGCGATCGTAATTGAGCAAGATACAGGTAAAGTTTTGTTTGATAAAAATCCGAATGAAAAGTTACCACCTGCTAGTATGACAAAGATTATGACAATGCTATTAATTATGGAACAAGTTGAAAAAGGAAAACTAAAACTAAACGATAAAGTTAGAGCGAGTGAACACGCAGCTTCAATGGGCGGATCACAAATTTTTCTAGAACCTGGGGAAGAGATGACTGTAAATGAAATGTTAAAGGGCATTGCAATTGCATCTGGAAATGATGCATCTGTTGCAGTAGCTGAGCATATCGCTGGTTCAGAAGAAGGTTTCGTAAATATGATGAACAAAAAAGCGAAAGATCTAGGATTGAAAAATACACATTTTCAAAATCCGACAGGTCTCCCGGCCAAAGATCATTATTCTACAGCGAATGATATGGCTATTATGGCGAAAGAGTTGATGAAGTATCCACTTATTCGAAAATACACAGGTAAATATGAAGACTATTTACGTGAAAATACGGATAAGAAGTTTTGGCTTGTTAATACGAATAAGCTAGTACGTTTTTATCCTGGAGTAGATGGAGTGAAAACAGGCTTTACGACAGAAGCGAAATATTGTTTAACGGCATCGGCTGAGAAAAATGGTATGCGTGTTATTTCAGTTGTAATGGGAGCACCTACATCAAAAGAGCGGAATAATCAAGTAACGAAGCTTCTTGATTATGCATTTGGACAATACATGACAAAGAAATTGTATACACGTGGTGAGAAAATTAAGACTGTACAAGTAGGAAAAGGTAAGGAAGAAAAAGTAGATTTAGTTGCGTCAGACAATGTGTCTCTTCTTATGAAGAAGGGCGAAAATATGGACAAAGTTAAACAAGAAGTGATTGCTGAAAAGAAAGTGAAGGCACCGATTAAAAAAGGTGATGCACTTGGTACACTTGTTATTAAAAGAGATAAAGATGTTTTATTAAAACAAACAATTGTAGCGAAAGAAGATGTTGAGGCAGCGAGCTGGTGGGAGTTATTTAAAAGAAGTTTTGGGATGTTTTCAACATCAAAATAGCGGCGAAAATTTTGATGTTTTTCTGTTCGTATTTACTGAAATAATTGCTGAAAGGTTTCACTTTATGACGAAATAGTTCTTCTTTTGTCAGTAGGAAGGATTCTGATTTTATATCACGAAAATCTTATGTTAATGAGTAAAGTTTGAGCATAAGGAGGAAATCGTGTGAGTCTTTCCATGCATTTAGAAGTAAAACGTGACGTCTTATGTGTGAGGCTAGAGGGCGAGTTAGATCATCATACTGCTGAAGAGTTGCGAACGAAAGTCACAGATATGATTGAGACACATGGTGTTCATCATATTATTTTGAGTCTAGAGAACTTAACATTTATGGATAGTTCTGGTTTAGGCGTTATATTAGGCCGATATAAACATGTAAAGGGATTAGGTGGAGAGATGGTTGTCTGTGCAATTTCACCGCCCGTTAAACGTTTATTTGAAATGTCAGGTCTATTCAAAATTGTTCGTTTAGAAGAAAGTGAAGCGCATGCGCTCGCGACGTTGGGGGTGGCGTAGATGAGAAATGAAATGAACCTTCAATTTTCAGCGTTAAGTCAGAATGAATCATTCGCTCGTGTTACGGTAGCTGCTTTTATTGCGCAATTAGACCCGACGATGGAAGAACTAACAGAGATTAAAACAGTTGTGTCAGAAGCGGTTACAAATGCAATTATTCATGGGTATGAAGGAAATGCAGAAGGTGTTGTTTATATTTCAGTGATTTTGGAAGAAGCGATGGTGAAACTCACGATTCGAGATGAAGGGATTGGTATCTTTAACTTAGATGAAGCAAGACAACCCCTTTTTACAACTAAACCTGAATTAGAGCGTTCCGGAATGGGATTTACTATCATGGAAAATTTTATGGATGAAGTAGAAGTTATTTCAAACGAATCTTTCGGGACAACAATCCATTTGACAAAATACTTATCAAATAGTAACGCTCTATGCAATTAAGGAGAATAGCCAATGGACATAGAGGTCAGAAATGAGAAGAAGAAACCTCAGTTAAAGGACCACGAGCTAAAAGCGTTAATTCAAAAAAGTCAAGATGGAGATCAACAAGCGAGAGATACAATCGTTCAAAGTAATATGCGTCTCGTATGGTCGGTTGTACAGCGATTTCTTAATCGAGGATACGAGCCAGACGATTTATTTCAAATTGGATGTATTGGACTCTTAAAATCGGTAGATAAATTTGATTTATCTTTCGACGTGAAATTTTCAACATATGCAGTTCCAATGATTATCGGTGAAATACAACGATTTTTACGTGACGATGGATCAGTGAAAGTAAGTAGATCTTTAAAAGAAACAGGAAACAAAGTCCGAAAGATGAGAGACGAGCTTTCGAAAGAATTTGGAAGGGCTCCAACGATTAATGAGGTAGCACAGGCTCTTGAACTAACGCCGGAAGAAGTTGTTCTGGCGCAAGAAGCGAGTCGTGCTCCTTCGTCGATACATGAAACTGTGTATGAAAACGATGGAGATCCAATTACTATTTTAGATCAAATTGCAGATCAATCGGAAACGAAATGGTTTGATAAAATTGCTTTAAAAGAAGCAATTAGAGAATTGGATGAACGAGAAAGGCTAATTGTGTATTTGCGCTATTATAAAGACCAAACCCAATCAGAAGTAGCGGAGCGCATAGGCATTTCGCAAGTACAAGTTTCAAGACTTGAAAAGAAAATATTAAAACAGATGAAAGATCGAATAGATGAATAGCTATCTATTCGATTTTTTTTATTGTCACACGAAAAGGAGAAGATTCCAACTATCGCTAAAAAATTTACAGAATTTATTGATAATTTAGTTAATTTAAACTATAATCCAAGTATGAACTTGTCACAAAGGGGGAAGGAAACATGGAAACGAGGCAACAATGGGGAACTAGGGCTGGATTTATTTTTGCAGCAATCGGTTCCGCTGTTGGACTAGGGAATATATGGCGTTTTCCTTATACAGCGTATGAAAACGGGGGAGGCGCATTCTTTTTACCGTACTTATTTGCATTATTAACGACTGGTATTTCATTGTTAGCTTTCGAGTTTGCTCTTGGGCATCGTCATCGTGGTTCGGCGCCACTTACATTCTTCCGTATTCATCGACGTGCTGAATTTATTGGGTGGTGGCAAATGTGTGTGACATTTATTGTTTCAACATATTACGCTGTAATCATTGCTTGGTCTATTTCGTATACGTACTTTGCAATTACTGGAGCATGGGGGAAAGACACGCAATCATTTTTATTTAAAGAATATTTACATGTTGCAGATAAGCCAGGACAATTCGGGGGGCTCGTACCAGAAGTATTAATTCCGTTAGCTCTCGTTTGGATTATTGTGCTTGGTGTTGCGTTTAAAGGAGTTAAAAAAGGAATCGAAGTTGTTAACCGTATTTTTATTCCTTTACTAGTTGTTATGTTCCTTATTATCGTTGTTCGTGCAGTGACGATGGAAGGTGCGATGCAGGGGCTAGATGCATTTTTTAAACCAGATTGGAGTCGTATTTTTGATGGGAAAGTATGGCTTGCTGCTTACGGTCAAATTTTCTTTAGTTTATCTTTAGCATTCGGAATTATGATTACGTATTCTAGTTATTTACCGAAAAACTCAGATACAACAAATAATGCTTTTATTACAGGATTTGCAAATTCAGGATTTGAATTATTGGCAGGTATTGGTGTCTTTGCAGCTCTTGGATTTATGGCGAATAACATGGGGGTACCGGTTGATAAAGTAGCTAGTGCTGGTGTAGGACTTGCATTTGTAGTATTCCCGCAAATTATTAATGAGTTACCGATGTCGCCGTTATTTGGTGTATTATTCTTCTTATCTCTAACTGTTGCTGGAATTACATCACTCATTTCACTTGCAGAAGTATGCTTTGCCGCTGTATCTGAAAAATTCAGCTTGAGTCGTCAAAAGACGATTGGAATTATGGGAACGCTATTAGTATTAGTTTCTCTTGTTTTTGCAACACGTGGTGGACTTATGTTCCTAGATGTTGTTGATTACTTCGCTAACAATTTTGGATTGATTACAATTGCACTCGTTGAAGTAGTTACAATAGGACTAATCTTGCGCCGTTTACCAGTTTATCAAAATCATGCAAACTTTGTATCTGATATAAAGTTAGGAACGTTTTGGAGAGTGAGTTTACTCGTTATTACTCCACTTATGTTAGGGTATATGTTAATTGATGGTACAATCCAAAACATTAAAAAGAACTACGGAGGTTATCCAACAGAGTTTGTTGTAACGTATGGTTGGTCGATAGCGGCAGCATTCCTTCTAGTCGCGTTAGTTATTGGTCTGAAAAAATGGAATGCACAAATACATTCAGACTCTGTCCAGCTTGAAAAAGAATGGAAGGACCGAGGTGTTTCATGATGAGTGGATCAGCGATTATGATGATGGTTATAGGTATGGTAGTCATTTGGGGAGGACTTGCATTAAGTATTGCAAATTTATTTAAGAAAAAGGCATAAGCTAAAAACATCTGTACCGAAATGGTACAGATGTTTTTTTATGAAAAAATTGTATTAGAAAAAATTCCAATAACCATACTACAACTACGAGGAAGAGTGAAGGGGTGAATGAAAATTGGAACAAACGATTTATATTAAAATGCGCAATCGCTTAAAAGTGTCTCCTACGTATGAAGTAAAGCTGAGCGATGTTGCTCAACTTGCCGGAGATTCTTTTGTAGTTGAGTTGTTACAAAATGAAATAGTCTACAAAATAACAGCGCATGATAAAACACATGTTGTAATTGATGTTATGAAAGTAATTGAGATTATTCAACAAAAAGCATCTCATGTACAAATTAATTTACTTGGTTCTGGACAAACTCTTGTTGAAATTATATATGAAAAAAAGAAAGTACCCCCAATTTTCTTTGGACTTGTATGGTTGTTGCTTTTCATTGGAGCGGCCCTTGCAATAATTTATTTCCATGAGGATGTAAGTATGCAACAAGTACATCAACGGTTATATTACATGATTACTGGAGAGTTTAAGGAGCAACCACTATTATTTCAAGTTCCATATTCAGTAGGTCTTGGATTAGGTATGGTTTTATTTTTTAATCATGTATTTCAAAAGCGAATTAATGAAGAGCCTAGTCCGTTAGAAGTTGAGATGTTTCAATATCAGCAGTCGCTTGATCAATATGTAATTGTTAATGAAAACAAGGATAACACGAAACAGCTTGCCGATGATTGAATGTGGGTTTGTTATATTAATTGGTTTAGCTGGCGGGATTGCAGTAGGTAGCGGATATGTTGCCTTTTTAGCTGTTCTCGGTATTATCCCGCGCTTAGCTCAATTAACGAGAAGTGGAAAGCATATTCAATATTTTGAGTGGGCTGTCATTGCGGGTACTTTAACTGGGGCTTGGTGTAGTTTGAAAAACATTACATTTCAAACATCGCAATATTGGCTTGTAATATTAGGGTTATTTTGTGGCACATTCATTGGAATGCTTGCTGCGGCATTAACAGAAGTATTAAATGTTTTACCTATTTTAGCGAAACGAGTCGGGGTAGAGGGGAAAATTGTTGTTTTACTCGTTGCTCTTGTACTTGGAAAAGTAATAGGCTCATTGTTTCACTGGATTTATTTCGTAAAGTAGGAGGCAATATATATGACAAGGCGAAAACTGAAAGATGATTACATAAATAAAGTGAAGGAGTACCATCCAAAGCCAAACTATTTGCTAAATTGTGTGAAGGCATTTCTTGTAGGTGGGCTCATTTGTACAGTCGGAGAAATATTGATGAAATTTTATATACATTATTTTCACTTTAGTGAACAAGAGGCAGGAAATCCGACAGTTGCAACGCTTGTTTTATTGTCGGCGATTTTAACAGGGTGTGGTGTATATGATAAAATCGGGCAGTTTTCTGGAGCGGGATCAGCAGTACCAGTTACTGGATTTGCGAATTCTATGGCGAGTGCCGCACTAGAACATAGGAGTGAAGGGATTGTTCTAGGAATCGCTACTAACATGTTTAAGCTTGCAGGAAGTGTCATTGTATTTGGAGTCGTCGGTGCATACATTATCGGGTTAATAAGATATACATTTCAAATTTTAATGTCTTAAAGGAGGGGTGGGTATGAGATTGACAGGAAAGCAAACGTGGGTATTTCAAAATGATATCTTCGTGAATGCAACTGGTACTGCTGTCGGTCCGAAAGAAGCTGAAGGCCCTCTTGGAAAGGATTTTGATATTTCATATTCTGACTTACATTGCGGAGAGGAAAACTGGGAACTTGCTGAACGAAGGTTAATGTCAGACTCAATTCAACAAGCGATGCAAAAAGGGAATATAAAAAAATCGCAAATTGATTTCTTTTTAGCGGGAGATTTATTAAACCAAACAGTGACAGCAAATTATGTTGCTCGTGAGTATGGTATTCCTTTTTTAGGGATGTTCAGCGCTTGTGCGACGTCAATGGAAACTTTGGCGATTGGATCAGCTTTTATAGATGGTGGATTTGCGAATCGTATTTTAGCTACAGTAAGTAGTCATAATGCGACGGCTGAAAGGCAATTTCGTTCCCCAACAGAATACGGAGGACAAAAGCCAGGGACAGCAAACTCAACTGTTACCGGAGCAGGGTCAATATTAATTAGCAATGAGGAGAGTGCAATTAAAATAACAGCAGCAACAATTGGTAAAGTGCAAGATTTAGGAATTGCTAATCCTTTAGATATGGGATCAGCGATGGCACCAGCTGCTGCTCATACAATTCAACAACATTTTGAAGATTTGAGAAGAAGTGCAGCTGATTATGATCTTATTGTTACTGGTGATTTATCGGCTGTTGGGACACCAATTGCGAAACAACTTTTACTTGAGGAAGGGTATGATTTGGGGAATGTATACAATGATTGTGGATTAATGATTTACAATTCAAATCAAGAAGAAGTGTTTGCAGGGGGCAGTGGTTGTGCTTGTTCAGCTGTTGTAACATACGGCCATTTATTGCGTGAAATGCAAAAAGGGAATTTACAAAGAATTTTTGTCGTTGCAACTGGAGCTCTATTAAGCCCCATGATGATACAACAGAAGGAAACGATTCCAACGATTGCGCATGGTGTTGTGTTTGAAAGCGTTAAAGGAGAGTGAATTGTGGATTTTATATATGCATTTCTTGTAGGAGGAGCTATTTGTGTAATTGGACAAGTGTTGCTAGATTTCGCAAAGTTAACACCGGCACATTTAATGGCAACTTTTGTAGTCGCCGGAGCTATTTTAGACGGATTCGGATTGTACGATAAACTTATAAAATTTGCAGGTGCTGGGGCAACAGTCCCTATTACAAGTTTTGGACACTCACTATTGCACGGGGCAATGCATGCGGCAGAAAAACATGGATATTTAGGAATTGGAATCGGTATGTTTAGCTTAACGTCTGCGGGGATTTCAGCAGCGATATTATTTTCATTTTTTGTTGCACTTATATGTAAACCGAAAGGATAAATCAAATGAGACGAAGGGTTGTTTTGGTCACAGATGGAGATGAATATGCAAAGCGGACAATTGAGCTGTTAACAAAGGAATTTGGGGGGAGGTGTATTTCAGCATCGCAAAGTAATCCGACCAAATTGACAGGGAAGAAAGTTGTTGAGCTTATTATGCAAACGCCATATGACCCTGTATTTGTCATGTTTGATGACAGCGGATTTATAGGAGAAGGATCTGGTGAAAAGGCGTTAAAGTATGTCGCAACACATAAACAAGTTGATGTACTCGGTATTTTAGCAGTAGCATCTAATACACATCATTGGGAATGGGCGCGTGTAGATGTAAGTGTAGATCGGAATGGGAATTTGACAGAATATGGCGTTGATAAATTTGGACTCCCAGATGGTGAAATTGGCAGGATTAGTGGGGATACGATTTATTGTTTAGATGGTCTGAATGTTCCTGTCATAGTGGGGGTCGGTGATATTGGCAAGATGTGCGGAAATGATGAATGGGAGAGAGGATCACCTATTACTAGAAAAGCGATTCAATTAATTTTGGAAAGGAGTGGCTTTTATGACGAAGCCTAAAAAAGTGAATATCCCGATTTCATCTTTTTTAAGTGATAATGAAAATTATTTAAAGCAAACAGTTGGACTTGGTGTTACATACGATGTTGGTATTCGTAAATTTCAAATTTTAAATAAAGAAATTGGTGTGTTATTTGTAAATGGACTTTGTGATACGAATTATATTATCCCTATTTTAGAAGAAGCGGTGGATACAAATGAAATAAGGGATGTAGAAGAAGATACAGTAAAGCTTTTAGAAAATCGTTTAATTCATCAACAAGTAAGTAAAGTAAAAACGATGGATGATGTAATGCTCCAAGTATTATCAGGGCTCATTGTTATATTTGTGGAAGGTGAAACTGAAGCGTTCGCAATAGATGTTCGTAGTTATCCGGGCCGGACACCGACAGAACCAGATACAGAAAAGGTAGTGCGTGGTGCAAGGGATGGCTTTGTTGAAAATATCGTTGTAAATACAGCGTTAATTCGTAGAAGAATACGCGATCCACGTCTTCGAAATGAAATGATTCGAGTAGGGGATAGATCGCAAACGGATATTTGTATTACATATGTACAAGATGTTGCAAATCCGGATTTAGTGAAGATTATAAAACAAGAATTAAATAATATTGAAGTAGATGGGATTACGATGGCGGATAAAACGATAGAAGAATTTGTAGTGAAACAAGGTTATAATCCATTCCCGCTTATCCGATACACAGAGAGACCAGATGTAGCAGCAAATCATTTGTTAGAAGGACATGTGTTAGTACTCGTTGATACATCACCAAGTGCTATGATCACTCCAACAACATATTTTCACCATTTACAGCATGCAGAAGAGTTTAGACAAAATCCAGCTGTAGGTACATTTTTACGTTGGGTACGTTTTGTAGGTGTTATATTTTCGCTATTCTTACTGCCATTTTGGCTAGTTTTCGTTTTTGATCCGACTCTTTTACCAGAAAGTCTTGCTTTCATTGGACCAAATAAGATGACGCATTTACCGATTTTATTACAAATTTTGATGGCGGAAGTCGGACTCGAATTTTTAAGAATGGCTGCCATTCATACACCGACATCATTGTCGTCGGCAGCAGGATTAATTTCTGCCATATTAATTGGTCAAATTGCAATTGATGTAGGTTTGTTTGTCCCAGAAGTTATTTTGTACGTAGCAGTTTCTATGATTGGAGCATACGCAACGCCAAGTTATGAGTTAGGGCTTGGGAATAAGATTGGAAAATTGTTTGTCATTATTTTAACAGGCATATTTCATGAAATGGGATTTGTCATTGGAATGACGATATTGATTCTATTTTTAACATCTATAAAAAGCTTGCAAACACCGTATTTATGGCCGTTTTTACCGTTTGATTGGGGCGCGTTAACGAAAATTTTACTTCGTCCAACTATGTCTAGTTTAAAGGTTCGTCCAAGTATTGTAAGACCCCAAAATGTGCGAAGACAAAAATAAGCGGGATTATGCTCCGCTTATTTTTTATTGAAAATTTATTGTTTTTTTAACAAAAATCAAACATTTTTTTTGTACAATTAGAGTAGATATTGTGTATGGAAGGGGAAGAGGACATGATTAAACTATTTGTAAGTGATTTAGATGATACACTCGTTTACAATATGAATGATATGCAAAAAGAAGATGAACGAGCGCTTTGTTGGCTAGCTGAAAACGGGACAAATATTTGTTTTGCCTCTGGCCGTTTTACTCACCGAATTGATGAGGCGGTAAAAAGGTTTTCGTTCCCGTATTACACAACTAGTTTAAATGGAGCGACAATGATACTACCGGATGGAAAAGTATTTCATGAATCGAGTTTTGAAGATGGGGTTGCCCAGGAAATATATCGATATATACATAAAAAGGGACTAGCAGATATTGTTTGTGCAAATGAGCAGCGATATACAAAAAGGAAGAATGAACATCACCATACTTTTGAAGAGTATATGGGAGTGCATATTGCTGAAATCGAAGAGTTAGAAGAGGAATTTGGGAAGACTGTACATCCTGCGAAATTATTTGTTTTTGGCGAAGAAGAAAAAATTGTAGCATTAGATCAAGAGTTGAGAGATACATTTCATAGCGAAGCGGAAGTCTTTATATCGGGTAAGCGATATGTTGACATTATGCCAAGAGGTGTAAGTAAAGGAAGCGCTCTGAAGCGATTAATGGAACATTTACAAATTGAAGCAAATGAAGTTGCATGTATTGGAGATTCTTTCAATGATATTTCTATGTTTGAAGTAACCCCGCACTCCTTCACCCTCCATCATGCTCATCCGTATGTGAAGGAGAAAGCAAATTATGTTGTCCGTTCGGTTGAAGAAGCTATTATGAAATTACCGTTACTTGTATAAAAAAGAAGCTCGTCATTGGCGAGCTTCTTTTTTACTTGAATAAAGATTTAACGAAATCAATGATACTAGAGAAGAAATCTTTTACTTTATCTAGGAAACTTTGCCCTTCATCAGATCCTAAGAAGGCAGACACATGGTCTTTTGCTTTTTCTAATTGGCTACCAACTTGGTTCCAATCGATATTAAGATTTTTCATTTTATCAAATAACGATACTAAGTTATCCAACTGTTCATCTGTTAATGTAATGCCAAGTTGATCAGCAATTTTTTTAATTAATGAACGTAAATCTTCAGTGGTTTTGGGCTGTTCTTTTGCAATTTCTTCTTTAATTTTTGCAACAAGTTGAACTGCTTTTTCTTCGCCGATTTTATCACCAAGCTGGGCTGTTTGTACCATTTCTTCATTGGCTACTTTTTTTACTTCTTCAGGAATGGCTTTGTTTGATGTTGTTTCATAGGCCTTCATTAAACCTGTTAAAGCAGCAGTTCCTGAAACTTTAAATGGTGCAGTAATTTGAATCTCTGCATCTTTCACACCTGCTGTAATAAGTGCATTTGTGTACATTGCATCTGTTATCGAATTAATGTTTTTTGAGCGTACAATGAGACCTGACCCTGGTTTTGTGTATGTAATCATAGAAGAGGAAATTGCTCTCGTACCAATTTGCGCTTTTGGAACGATGCCCTCTAGAAATTTATGTTCTTCCGCATTAGATACAGTAATAATTTGTGCATCTTTTGGTGCTTTCATTTCTTTCAAAAGATCTTGTTTCTGTTGTTCAGATAAGTTTTCTCCTAGTGTAACAATTGATTCTCCCTCAATGATGTCTGCAAATGAAGCTGTTGGCATAATAAATACGGCTACAGCTAATAGCAGAGCTAGTAATTTCGTTTTCACGAAAAATCGCTCCCTTTCTCTTTCTTAAATTTTCGGGCAACACAGTTATTATAGTATATTTTTCTTATTTGTCACCTAGCTTCTTCCACATTTCAAAAAAGAAGTATGCAGATTGTCGGATTCTTTTTGTTTCTCGTCATGAATATGGTAATATAGTGCTGAGATAGTTGAAAGGAGACATATACATATGAAAACTTTAGGATACATATTAATGGAAAATGGCGAAAAAATCGATTTAGAATTTTTCCCAGAAGAGGCACCAAAAACAGTAGAAAACTTTAAAAAATTAGCAGAGCAAGGATTTTATGATGGTGTGACATTCCACCGCGTTATTCCTGGCTTCGTAAGCCAAGGTGGAGACCCAACAGGCACAGGAGCAGGTGGCCCAGGTTACTCTATCCCATGTGAAACTGATGGAAATCCTCATAGACATCTTGTTGGCTCACTTTCTATGGCACATGCTGGCCGTAATACAGGTGGTAGCCAATTCTTTGTTGTTCATGAGCCACAACCGCATTTAGATGGCGTACATACTGTATTCGGTAAAGCAACAAGCGGTATTGAAACAGTATTAAACATGCGTCAAGGCGATGTAATGAAAGAAGTTAAAGTTTGGGAAGAATAAGTTACGAGAAAAGGAGAGCGATTTTGCTCTCTTTTTCTATTTCCTATAAACAGGGATTGGTATATATTTTAAAGTATATGACACAAATAGGAAGGCTACTAACGTTAAATTATATTGTTCATGAGAACACACTTTTAACAAAATACATAGGATGGAGTACGAATTATATGCTTCAATAAATGTATTTCTCTTAACATATTGCTTTTGGTAGAACTACTTTGTTCAAAAGTGGTTAATAAGTGAAATGTGATGAGAAAGGGATTTTCCTTTTAGTTCCTATATAGTATTGTCTCTTTTTTGAGCGGTGTAATAGAAAGAAATAGCGTGGAAACATATATTTGACTTTCTTCTTAACGCTTTGTATGATTATCAAGTTATTTCAGCCCCTTCTCACTCTGGTAAAAATATTGTAGAATGAATGTGATATGAAAAGAGTGATTGAGGGGATAAATAGTTTGTAACTTTTGTAAGAAGGGATAAGGGTTATGTTAATTCGTTTTAAAAAAAGTTATGAAAAAATTGCAATGGGGCTTCTTTCATTTATGCCAACTGAAAAAGATGTGAAAACATTACAATTGACAATGAAAGAATATGAAGCGAAAGAGGATTGGCAATTGTATTTGTGGAAACAAAATGAAGATTTTGTTGGGATAATGGGGATTATAAAAAAAGAAGATCAGGTATTGGAAATTCAGCATTTGAGCGTGAATCCGTCTCACCGTCATATGGGGATTGGGACGAAGATGGTTCAAGAGCTTAAGAGTAAATTTCTTGAGTTTACAATTTGCGGAAATGAGCAAACAGCAAGTTTTTGCAAAAAGTGTAAAGAGCTTGAACAAAATATACATTCATGAAAGCAGGGATAAGTAGTTTATTATCTCTGCTTTCTTTTTTGTAGTTGCTCGTGTCGCTCAGAAATGACTTCTGTTCGATCACGCAATGTGTGCTTACTTATGATGTATTCACCAGGAATGACGTTCACATCTTTCCAAGAGAGGTTTTGTTTCTTACATAACTGTATGCATTGTTTTTCTAACGATACGTCTAATAAGGGTAAAAATAACGGCGCAAAAATTTCCTTTTTGTGGATAGAGTGTAATCTTTCATTTAATAAGAACATAAGTTGTTTATGATCTATTCCTAATTGATGTAATTGCGCGCTGCTCTTTTCTAAAATTGTTATTGCGCTTTTTATCATCTTCTCTGCACCATTCCAATTGGATCGTCTATGATGGTATGAGGAAACAGCAATTTGAATGAGGCCGACTAAGTAATTGTCACGTTCTCCTCTAGGCTTTAATTTCCAATATTCTTCTAATATTTCATGACATTCAAAATAATCATAGTCTCCGTGAAAATGAATTAAAAATTGTATGTACTCGGTAGGATACATTTTTTTCGCTCCTGTCTAACGGTTATATGTACAGTGTATCATAGAAATATTAACAATAAGCGACTAGGGAAATATCCCTAGTCGCTTTATTGCTTCATATTAGCAGAAGCAAGCTGCTCCTACAATGATTAGTAAAATGAACAGTACAACTAGTAATGCGAATCCACCGCTAAAACCGCAATCAACGTGACCCATAGTTTTTTGACCTCCTACATTGTTCTTACTACATTGTTATCATATGAAGCGGTGGGCATTATGACATGGGCATAGGTCTATTTTTAATTAAATTTCTTAAAAAGGTTGGATAGAACATGAGTATGCTCTATACTTATGGTGTTATAGAAAAAATGTGGTGGGATGCTTTGTGCAGTATAATTTTAAAGTAGAGGCTTTTGAAGGGCCTTTAGATCTATTGTTACACTTAATAAATCGTTACGAAATTGATATATATAATATTCCTGTAGCGAAAATTACAGAGCAATATCTATCTTATGTCCATACGATGAAAGAATTACAATTAGATGTTGCCAGTGAGTATTTAGTAATGGCTGCAACGTTATTACAAATTAAAAGTAAAATGTTGTTACCGAAACAAGAAGAAGATGTACCTGATAACGGTGAAGACTTTATAGATGATCCTCGTCAAGAATTGATGGAGAGGTTAATTGAATATAAGAAATATAAGCAAGTTGCTACTGAGTTAAAAGAAAGAGAACAAGAAAGAGCACAGCTATATACACGTCCGCCAATTGATTTTACATCATTTCAACAAGAAGAGGAGACAAGCTTGCCTCTTGATGTTACGTTATATGATATGTTAGCGGCATTTCAAAAGCTAATGCGTCGTAAAAAAGCAAAAACCCCCGTAACAACGCGAATTACTCGCCAAGAAATACCAATTGCACAGCGAATGACTGATATTCTACAACAGTTAGAAGTAAGAGGCGGTCGTCAAAGCTTTTATGATTTGTTTGCTGATGAAGAACGTGAAATAATGGTTGTAACATTTTTAGCGGTTCTTGAGCTAATGAAAAATCAACAAATCATAATTGAGCAGGAACATAATTTTGATGAAATTTTCGTATCAAGCTCTAATAAATCCGTATAGAGTTGATGTGAAGATGGGATAGAAATATTTTATCTCATGTTAGGTTTTAATGTATCGTTTGGAACGAGAGAAGAAATATTGAACCGAACGCATTTACTGTGATTCGGTTTTTTTATGTGTGTTTTTTATGGGAAATAGGAGGAAGGAGTTCGTAAAATGGATAGAAAAGAACAAAAATCGATTATTGAAGGGCTTTTATTTGTTGCAGGTGACGAAGGGATTTATCCGGAACAGATAGCTAAAGTTCTGGAAGTTGAAGTGGAAGAAGTAATAAACAGTATAGAGGAAATGCAAAAAGAATGCGAAGGATCGAATCGCGGTTTGCAAATTGTACAATATGCAAAAGTGTATCGTTTTGCAACAAAGAAACAACATGCTTCGTACTATCAAAAATTAATAGATACTCCAACCGCGGCTTCACTTTCTCAAGCAGCTCTTGAAACGTTGGCAATCGTTGCGTACCGTCAACCGATTACAAGGACAGAAATGGAAGAGATTAGAGGTGTGAAAACGGACAAGGCATTACAAACGTTAGTTTCACACTTACTTATAAAAGAAACGGGAAGAGCGGAAGGACCAGGGCGCCCTATTTTATACGGAACGACGAAAGAATTTTTAGATACGTTTGGATTGAAAACATTAGATGATTTACCACCTCTTTCGGAAGAAAATGAACAAATGAATGAAGCAGATTTATTCTTTGGTTCTTTACAGGAATTATCAAAATAAAAGCTTAGCATTTTGCTAAGCTTTTTTTGTATATCAATTACAGAGCGTGCCATACTAAATGAAAAAAGGAGACGAGTTATGAAAGGTGTACGGAGTATTCTATTGTTGGTTTCTGTTTTATTATGTTTTTCGTTAAACAGCGCATCGGCTAAAAGATATATGATGTCTATTCATACTGCGTCTTCTATACATATGCATCGGCAACATTTTGGTAAAATGAAAGTGAGTTTTTTAAAAGTTGGACAAGGTGATGCGACACTTATTACATTGCCAAATGGTCAAACGATGTTAATAGATGGGGGCCCTTATGAAGCAGGAGAGGTTATTATTCAAAAACTAATTGAAAAAGGAATTAATCATTTAGATGTGATTGTAAGTACTCATCCTGATATGGACCATATAGGGGGGCTTATTCCAATTGTAGAACAAATGCCGGTTTCACTCGTATTAGATAGTGGAAAAACATATAGTTCATTTACTTATCATACGTATCGGAATAATATTAAAAAAAGGGGCATACCTTTCATTTCAGTGAAGGAAGGACAATATATACCGTTAGATCCACATGTTTCTATACAAGTATTAAACAATGGTAAATCGAAAGACGAGAATAACGAGTCCTCAATTGTGTTAAAGATTCGATATGGTAAAGCGGACTTTTTATTAATGGGTGATGCTGATATACGGACGGAAAATGAAATATTAAAGCAATTTGATGTACATGCAGATGTATTAAAAGTTGGGCATCATGGCTCGTATACTTCAACGAGTGAAACATTCTTAAAAAAAGTAGATCCACAATTCGCTATTCTTTCGTACGGGAGTAGAAATCCGTATGGGCATCCTCATCAGAGTGTAGTAAGACGATTAAAACAGCGTGGTATAATGATATATGGAACAAACAAGCGAACTGTGGAAATAGAAACAGATGGTGAACATATTACTATGGGGGCAAGCGGTCTTATGCCATTACTTAAGTAACTAATTATATAAGAGGTTATTATCCATTTTGGTAAAAATGGATAATATATATTAGAATGAAAAAGAAATCAATTTCCTTTTTTCGCTGAACGAAGAGGAAATTTCATTAGAATGTATAGACAACTACTTGTGTGTATATTAAGATGGAATTAGGCGAATAAGGTAATAATAATAAGTAGGTATTTCATGGGAAAGGGTCGATGAAAATGAAAACGCAAGTTGTCATCAATGCCGAAATTTATACAGGTAAAGAAGTAGTGGAAAACGGATTTATTCGTTACACAGAAACAGTTAAAGAAATTGGTTTGATGGCTCAATATGTATCACAAGAAAATGAAACTGTGTTAGATGTGGCAGGAAAGATTGTGATTCCAGGTATGATTGATGTTCATATTCATGGTGGATACGATATTGATGCGATGGATGCAAATAGCGATGGATTAGTAACTCTTGGTAAAGAAATGTTAAAAGAAGGAGTTACAACTTACTTCCCAACAACAATGACACAAGCTCCAGAAGCGATTGAAGCGGCGCTAAGTGCTGCGAAGGAAGCGAAAGACAAAGGAGCACATTTCGAATATATTCACTTAGAAGGACCATATGTTTCAAAAAAACGTGCGGGTGCACAACCACTTGAACATATCGTTCCTGCGAGTATCGAGCAATTTAAACAATGGCAGGAAGCAAGCGGTAATTTAATTAAATTAGTAACATATGCACCGGAAGAAGAAGGTGCGTTAGAGTTTGAACAGTATCTTGCTGAAACAGGTGTTGTTGGCACAATGGGGCATACAGATGCAATTGATGCACAACTGAAAAATAGAAAAATTACACATGCAACACATTTATACAATCAAATGCGTGGATTACATCATCGTGAACCAGGAGTTGTTGGTCATGTGTTATTAAATCCAGATGTAATGGTTGAAGTAATTACAGATGGTATTCACATTCACCCTGATATGGTGAAATTAGCATATAAATTAAAAGGACCGAAAAAAGTAAGTGTCATTACAGATGCAATGCGTGCAAAAGGTCTTGAAGAAGGATTATATGAGCTTGGCGGACAGCCAGTACATGTAAAAGATGGCAGTGCCCGATTAGAAGATGGAACGTTAGCTGGTAGTATTTTAAAAATGGATCAAGCTTTCCGAAATGTAATTGAATTTACAGGATGTTCAATCGAGGAGGCAGTGTTAATGACATCAGTTAACCAAGCAGAAGAATTTGGATTAAATAATAAAGGCGCGTTAGCGGTAGGTAAAGATGCAGACTTTGTTGTTATGACTGAAGAATTACATGTATATGATACGGTTCGTTTAGGAATTCATATGAAGGAAGGGAAGTAATTAGATGAATATTCTTGTTGTAAAAACTCCAGAAGAATTAGCAGAAGCAGGTTATAAGTTAATTAAAGAGGTTGTAAAATCAAAAGAAAATCCAACTTTAGGAATGGCTACAGGAAGCTCTCCATTAGGTATTTATGCAGAAATGCGAAAAAATAAACTTGATACAAGTCATGCAACCACTGTAAACTTAGATGAGTACGTAAATTTACCACACGAAGATAAAAACAGCTATCACTATTTCATGCAAGAACAGTTGTTTGATCATCTTCCATTTAAACAAACTTATGTACCGAATGGGATGGCAAGTGATTTAGAGGAAGAGTGCAAGCGTTATGAAGGCATTCTAGTAGCTAACCCAGTTGACTTACAGATTCTTGGAATCGGTGAAAACGGTCACATCGGATTTAATGAGCCAGGAACACCATTTAATTCTCCAACTAACATTGTAGAATTAACAGAATCTACACGCCAAGCAAACCTTCGCTTCTTTGAAAATGAAGAAGATGTGCCGACTCATGCGATTACAATGGGAATTGGAAGTATTATGAAAGCGAAACAAATTCTACTTGTTGCTATGGGATCTAAAAAGGCAGAAGCTATTAAAGAATTATTGCAAGGTGAATATAGTGAAGCGTGTCCTGCTACAGTTTTACAACGTCATCCGAATGTAACCGTAATCGCAGATCCAGAAGCTCTATCTTTATGCAGTGAGGCGATTGCTGATGAACATCGACAAGTATTCACCATTTCCGATTTATTATCAGATTCAAGAGTGGGTGAAAAAGCTAATTGAGGAAGGCGAATGGAAGCCGGGAGATAAAATTCCATCTGAGAATGAACTTTGTGATAAGTTCGAAGTGAGTCGTATGACAATCAGACAGGCGATTAATAACTTAGTGGAACAAGGTTATTTATACCGGAAACGTGGGATTGGAACGTTCGTCCAACTTCCGAAAGTGGAGCAAAAGTTGCAAGGAATGACGGGATTCACAGAAGATATGATTTCTCGTGGTATGAAACCGAGCAGCCAGTTATTAAGTTTCCGCCTAGTTCCAGCTACTGCTAAAATAGCAGACCGGCTGAGAATACAAGAGGGAGAATCGGTTTATGAAGTGAGGCGTACGCGCTTAGCTGATGACGAACCGATTGCATTTGAGACGACATATTTGTCGCCAACTCTTGTGAAAGATATTAACGAAGAAATATTACAACAATCTTTATATGAACATTTAGAGAAAAAACTGGGCTTTAAGCTTGTTCGCGCTACTCAATCAATTGAAGCTTCAATTGCAACGGATAATGAAGCTGAACATCTGCATATTCCTAAAAAGGCGCCTGTACTTGTAATGCGTCAATGGTCATATTCAGAAGGTGAGTTACCGTTAGAGTATGTGAAATGTATTTATCGTGGGGATCGTTACAAGTTTATTACGAACATCGCACGTAACAAGTAATATATTTCAGTTTGTGAAGTACAGTGAACTTTGATGTTTTCAACATGTAAAGAAATAAAAATACGACTCGATCCTTATAAGGATCGAGTCGTATTTTTATTTGCTTCTTCATTATAAACAAGTACTTGGTTAACGGCATCTTTGACAGCATCTACTACATAGTGAGCGTGCTCTTTTACCGCATCATCAGCTTGAGACATAGCAAAACTATGAGGAGTTAAAGAAAACATTGGAATATCATTGTAAGAATCCCCTATGCATGCAACCTCCTCTGGTTGTATTTGAAACTCTTGTAATAAAACAGAAATAGCAGAACCTTTACTAATATTTGGTGGCATTACATCTAAACATTGTTCAGCTGAAATGAAAGTACTAACTTTTCCATGGAATTTTTCATCGATCTTTTTTTGAAGGAGTTGTAAGTTTTCTTTTGTTCCACCGATAGAAATTTTATTTGGAAAAATTGTATCATCGATTTTCTGTAATAAATTTGGCTCTTCAACAGAAGTCATTGCTACTTGTTTTTCGAGTTCATGAATAAAAGGTGTCTTTTCTTCAATATAGTAATTATGCTCATCACTTACATAACGGAAATAAGGGTCTTGATTTGTCATAGCTAGTAAATCAGGAAGAATGCTGGAATCAAAATTTGCGGATAATAGTTGCTTATTTTCATTAGTGGATACAAACACACCATTTACACTAATACGATGGAAATTTGTATTTACAGCTTTCATTAAGTCTGCGATTTCATTATCAAGTCGTCCAGAAGCGAAGCAAAGAATAACATTTTGCTCAGCAAGACTGCGAAGTGCCGCAACATCCTGTTCATCAATCAGACCTCCATGTTGCATCATTGTACCGTCAATATCACTTACAAACATTTTAATCATGTTGCTATCTCCTTTCTATGTACAGTTGCTCTTACATTATACGCATCATATACAAACATGTCTAAAAAATGAATTTTTATCAAATGGTAGATGTTTTACATTGACGACAAAGAAGAATGTTCTGTAACATAAAAGTAGGCTATTTAAGTACGAGGGTGGTGTTATATGAGTAATTATCTAGAAATTAAAAAAGTTTTAAATAATAATGTCATCATTGCTAGCCATCCTGAACACGAGGAAGTAGTAGTGATCGGTAAAGGAATTGGATTTGGAAAAAAGGCTGAAGATGTGTTGGAGCAAGAACAAATTGAGAAAATGTTTGTTTTAAAAAATGAACGTGATCGAGAACAATACAAACTTTTAGTGCCGCATGTGAGTGAAAAGCTAATTGAATTGATGAATGATATTATGTTATACATTCAAGAAAAAGCGGAGTCTCCATTAAATGAACATATTCATATCGCTTTAACAGATCATATTTCTTTTGCAATTAAAAGGCTGAAACAAGGACTTACAATAGATAATCCTTTTTTAGTTGAAACGAAAATGCTATATCCAGAAGAATATGAAATTGCTGAAGGAGTTGTGAAACTTTTAAATTCTCGTTTGCAAATTACATTGCCAGAAGGAGAAGTTGGCTTTATCGCACTCCATATTTATAGCTCGCTTACAAACTCTGATTTATCTTCTGTTAATCAAAATTCTCGTCTTATTGCACAACTTGTGTCTTTAATTGAGACAAACCTACAAATTACATTAGACCAAGAAAGCATTCATTATTTACGCCTTATTCGCCATTTACAATATGCTATTGAACGGGTGAAAAAAGGAGAAAAAGTAGAAGAAGCACAAAGTTTTGCTGATTTATTAAAATTAGAATATCCAGTTTGTTACAATTTGGCATGGAAGCTAGTCAAAGTAATGCAGAACGAATTACAACTTCCTGTTTATGAAGCGGAGAGTATTTATTTAACGATGCATTTACAACGATTAGTGAAAGCAGAACATGTGTAAAAAGACATATATTTTTGTCTAAAATGAAAACGTTAAAAAAAATGATTGAATCGCTTACAATAGTTATGTATAATAACTATTGCAAAGTTATACAAAATTCGACAAACACATTAAGGTAAATAACGAAAACGTTTGCTTTAATTATAGTGAACTTATACGTAATCCTATTTTTGACACGTGTTACTGATTCGATCAGGCATGAGTGGAGAAAAGTTGGGAATGTAAGCTAAAGAAAGGGACATACTACCCTTTGTATAGCTATCGTTCTATCTTTTTTTTCCTCATGCCTTTTTGGCGTTTGTCGAAAAGTATCAATATAGATAAGAGAGGAAGGGTTTCCATGTTTAAGAAGATCTTTGGTGTTCTTCAAAAAGTCGGAAAAGCGCTTATGCTTCCAGTAGCGATTTTACCGGCAGCAGGTATTTTACTTGGATTTGGTAATGCATTTCAAAATCCACAACTAACAAATGTTATCCCTGCTTTAAAAGCAGATTGGTTCGTAATGGTTGCAAAAATTATGGAACAATCTGGCGATATTATTTTCGCTAACCTTGCGCTATTATTCGCAGTTGGGGTAGCGATCGGTTTAGCTGGTGGAGACGGAGTAGCTGGTTTAGCAGCGTTCGTCGGATACTTAATTATGAACAAAACGATGAGTGTGTTCTTAGAAGTAGATAAACTAGTGAAAGTAACAAGCACTGGAACAGATCCAGTGAAAATTGGATTTTCAGATCCAGCATATGCAAACGTATTAGGAATTCCAACGCTGCAAACAGGAGTGTTTGGTGGTATTATCGTCGGGATAGTAGCGGCATATTGTTATAATAAATACTTTAACATTGAATTACCATCATACTTAGGTTTCTTTGCAGGTAAGCGTTTCGTACCAATCGCAACTGCAACATTCTCTTTAGTGGTAGGTATTATCATGTGCTTCATTTGGCCATACATTCAGGGTGGCTTAAATACGTTCTCACATCAAATGATTGATGCAAATAGAACGATAGCAGCATTTATATTCGGTTTAATCGAACGTTCATTAATTCCATTTGGATTACATCATATTTTCTATTCACCGTTCTGGTTCGAATTCGGTCAGTATACAAATGCAGCTGGCGAATTAATCCGTGGTGACCAAAAAATCTTTATGGCACAGTTAAAAGACGGCGTAGAATTAACAGCAGGTACATTTACAACTGGTAAGTATCCGTTCATGATGTTCGGTCTTCCAGCAGCAGCATTAGCAATGTACCATGAAGCACGTCCGGAAAATAAAAAATTAGCAGCTGGTATTTTAGGATCTGCTGCATTAACATCTTTCTTAACAGGTATTACAGAACCGCTTGAATTTTCATTCTTATTCGTAGCACCAGTATTATTCGGAATTCATGCAGTATTCGCTGGTCTATCATTTATGACAATGCAAATTTTAGGTGTTAAAATTGGTATGACATTCTCTGGTGGTTTAATTGACTTCATATTATTCGGTGTACTACCAGGTCGTACGGCATGGTGGTGGGTAATTATTGTTGGTCTTGTACTAGCAGTTATTTACTACTTCGGATTCCGTTTCGCAATCCGTAAATGGAACTTAAAAACACCTGGTCGTGAAGTAGCGAATGCTAATGAAGGCGCAGGGAAAACAGAAGCAGGAGAACTTCCACGTGAAGTATTAGTAGCACTTGGTGGTAAAGAAAACATTGCTTCGTTAGATGCTTGTATTACTCGTTTACGCGTTCAAGTTAACGAACAAAAAAATGTAAATAAAGACCGCTTAAAAGAGCTTGGAGCAGCCGGTGTACTTGAAGTTGGAAATAACATTCAAGCTATTTTCGGACCGAAATCTGACACATTAAAATCACAAATTCATGATATTATGTCAGGTCGTACACCTCATGTGGAAAAAGAAGCGCCTGTAAAAGTGGAAGAAGCTCCTCAACAGGTTGATGAAAATGAAACAATCGTTTCACCAATTGAAGGGAAAATCTTACCGATTACAGAAGTACCTGACCAAGTATTCTCAGGGAAAATGATGGGAGATGGATTTGCGATTGAGCCAACAGAAGGAACAGTAGTTTCTCCGGTTAATGGTGAGATTGTAAATGTATTCCCTACAAAACATGCGATTGGTATTCAGTCTGAAGGCGGAAAAGAAATTTTAATCCACTTCGGTATTGATACTGTAAAATTAAATGGTGAAGGCTTTGAAGCGCTTGTAGCACAAGGTGATAAAGTGAAGCAAGGACAACCATTATTAAAAGTAGATCTTGCATTTGTAAAAGAAAATGCACCATCTATTATTACACCAATCGTCTTTACGAATTTACAACAAGGGCAACAAGTCGAATTGAAAAAAGATGGAAATGTTAAGAAGGGCGAAAACGCTATTATTGACATTCAGTAGGAATTTGACGCAAAATGTTTATAATTATAATAGGCGATGTGGTTGACCGAACATCGCCTATTATATACAATAGATGATGTAGTACTCACGTCTATACAACTAAAAAAATACTGTATTTGAAGGAGATAAATTATCATGGAAAAAATCTTTAAAGTAACTAGCGACTCAGGAATTCATGCTCGTCCAGCAACTCTACTTGTAAACACTGCAAGCAAATTTGGTTCTGACATCAACTTAGAGTATAACGGAAAAAACGTTAACTTAAAATCAATCATGGGTGTTATGTCTTTAGGAATTCAACAAGGCGCGGAAATTAAGGTCACTGCAAATGGTGATGATGCAGCTCAAGCACTAGCAGCTATCGAAGAAACTATGAAAAACGAAGGATTAGGAGAATAATGACTCTTAACATTCAAGGGATCGCTGCATCAAGTGGGATTGCTATTGCAAAGGCTTTCAGACTTGAGAATCCTGAATTTAACATTGAAAAGAAATCAATTACAGATGAAGCTGCTGAAATTGCACGCTTAGACGCTGCGCTTGAGAAAGCAAAATCTGAACTAGAAGCTATTAAGGACCATGCTTTTGCTGAGCTAGGTGCTGATAAAGCTGCTATCTTTGAAGCACATTTATTAGTATTAAATGATCCAGAATTAGTAAATCCAGTAAAAGATAAAGTAAATGGCGAAAAAGTAAATGCTGAATTTGCAATGGATGAAGTTGCATCAATGTTTATTTCTATGTTTGAAAACATGGATAACGAATACATGAAAGAACGTGCTGCGGATATTCGCGACGTAACAAAACGTGTGCTTGCACATTTACTAGGAATTAACTTCTCAAACCCTGGTACAATTTCTGAAGAAGTAATCATCATTGCTGAAGATTTAACACCATCTGATACAGCTCAGTTAAACCGTAAGTATGCAAAAGGTTTCACAACTGATATCGGTGGACGTACATCTCACTCTGCAATTATGGCTCGTTCTATGGAAATTCCAGCTGTTGTTGGTACGAAAGTTGTTATGGAGAAAATCCAAAACGGCGATATCGTAATCATTGACGGTTTAGATGGAGAAGTAATTGTAAACCCATCTGAAGAAACTCTTCGTTCTTTTGAAGAAAAGAAAGCGAAATTTGAAGAGCAAAAAGTTGTATGGGCAAAATTAAAAGACCAAGCAACTGTAACAAGTGATGGACATCACGTTGAGCTTGTTGCTAATATCGGAACACCAAATGATGTACAAGGTATTATCGATAATGGCGGAGAAGGCGTTGGTTTATACCGTACAGAATTCTTATACATGGGCCGTGACAATCTTCCAACAGAAGAAGAGCAGTTCGAAGCGTATAAAGCAGTTCTTGAAGGTGTAAAAGAAGATCAACCAGTCGTTGTTCGTACACTTGACATCGGTGGAGATAAAGAACTTCCATACTTACATTTACCAAAAGAAATGAACCCATTCTTAGGATACCGTGCAATTCGCTTATGTCTTGATGAGCAAGATGTGTTCCGTACACAACTTCGTGCATTACTTCGTGCTAGCGTATACGGTAACTTAAAAATTATGTTCCCAATGATTGCAACTCTTGATGAGTTCCGTCAAGCGAAAGCAATCTTATTAGAAGAAAAAGAAAGACTTGTTCAAGCGGGTACAACTGTTTCTGATTCTATTGAAGTTGGTATGATGGTTGAAATTCCAGCTTCAGCGGTATTAGCAGATCAGTTCGCAAAAGAAGTTGATTTCTTCTCTATCGGAACAAATGACTTAATCCAATACACAATGGCTGCAGACCGTATGAACGAACGTGTAGCTTACTTATACCAACCATATAACCCATCTATTTTACGTCTTGTAAAAATGGTTATCGATGCTGCTCATAAAGAAGGCAAATGGGCTGGTATGTGTGGTGAGATGGCGGGAGATGCACTTGCTATCCCATTATTATTAGGCTTAGGTTTAGATGAGTTCAGTATGAGTGCAACATCTATTCTTCCTGCAAGAACACAACTAAGCAAGTTGTCAAAAGCAGAAATGGAAACATTAGCAGAAAAAGCATTAACAATGTCAACTGCTGAAGAAGTTGTTGAATTAGTTAAAAGCATATAATAGTAAAAAAACCTGAGTCGATTTGAAATCGGTCTCAGGTTTTTTCTATGAGAAAAGTAAATCTTATTTTGCGGCTATTGAGGATAAAGAACAGAATTAGATAGCGATTGCAACGATATCAGTTGGGCAAACACGTAAAATGCCAGTAAAAGTATTTCGATTTTGATTGTTCTTATCGTCTTTATTGTTATCTTTGTTGTCTTTGTCATTACGAGCTAAAGCAGAGAAAAGAGCAACACCGTTAGCGAAACCTTCAAAAATTACATTATTGAATGTTCCGTTACCTCTAATGCTTAAAAGAGAAAGCTCTGTTCCAACTGAAATGCTAGCAAGTACGTTACATACAGCTGTTTGTTGTGGTTTTACCTCTCTCTCTTTCTCGCGATGGTCACGATGGTCGCGATGGTCACACTCTCTTTCACGATGATGACAGTCTCTAAAGTTATCACAGCATCCAAATGATCCAAACATAATCCTCATCACCCCCTTCACACTTATAATCTATGTAAGTTCGGTAGTTAGTGACTGGACAGATAATGGAAATTTTTCTAGGGGATTTTCTCATTTTAAATGACTAGATGGGTATTTAGTATGGAATGATGTTTAAAATAGGGGAAATGTCACAAAAAAATGTAAAGACCACCGAAATGAATGAAATAGGTAGCCTTTACACTTTTTTACTTTTATATAAAACGATGATATATACAGGAAGAGCTAAGAGTAGTGGTGCAATGGATCGTGCAGTATGTTTTTCTGCTTCTAATTGTAACGCTTCTTCTTTTGGGAATTGTAACACTGATATGTTTGCAGCATCGCCAATAAAATATAGCAGTAGTACAGTTACTATGTAACTTAAAAGTGCGATAAAGCTTCCGTATGAACTCAATGAAAATCCCTCTCTTGTTATCTATTTGTTATCATTGTATCACAATTGTAACAAAAATACACGGTTATATTCCGATGCTTTAACAAATTTCGACACAAAACGTCATATTTGTTTATGGGGATAGCATGAAAATTACGATTTTTCTATGTATAGATGTCGCATAATACATTGTAATATTACGGATGTGTGACAGGAAAATAAAAAAACGAAGGTAATGAAATTACCTTCGTTTTTTTATTATTTTGCCCATTCACTCACTTGTTCTACGCTCATGCGCGGTGCAGGGTGACCTTTTAAAGTGGATTCACCAATTGTAATAAGCATAATTGGTACATAACGAGATGAAACATTGAATTCTTCCATTAATGCCTGTGGATTGAAGCCACCAATAGCGCAAGTATCCCAGCCAGTTGCTTTAGCAGCAAGCATAAGTTGCATTGCTGCTAAAGCAGCATTTGAAAAGGCAGCATCTCGTGGGTATTGCTCACGAGTATATGCAGATTCAATATTTTTAGCTAAGCGCTCTTTTGCTTCTTCATTCATAAATCCTTGTTCTACAATTGGACCGTAAACAGGTTCAACATTTTTATATGCCTCTAAATCACCTAAAATAGCGACTACGGCAGAAGCATCAAGAATTTGTTGTTGGTTATAAGCAATTGGGTGTAATCGTTTTTGTACATCTTCGCCTTGGAAAACAAGGAATTTCCAGTGTTGCAAGTTCCAAGCAGAAGGTGCTTGCGCAGCTGCTTTTAAAATTTCATGTAACTCTGTAGATGAAATTTCTTTTTCAGGGTTGAATGCACGTGTAGATGTGCGTTCATATAAAACGTTAAAAAAGTCATTGTTTGTCATTATATATCCTCCAAATTACATATCAACTTAATATAAAATAAATGTAATATACTCTACTTACATTTTGTAAGTTATTGAATTTAAGAATATAATACCTTTATTTTAATTGTCAAGTTTTAAATAGTAAGGCAGGGCATTCATACAAACGATACAATTCATATAATCATACACTAAAAAAGGAATTTCCAGAGCAGATAAGCGAAGATAACATTCTCAATTAGCTTGTTAATATGAGTTCCTCACAATTCTTTATAAAATGATTGTGAGGAATTCAGTAGAACAAGATATATGAAGTGAGTGAAGACTAGTGATGAACATACTACATTTTTTATTAGAGAATACTGTTTTCCAAAATGTATTACAAGATCTTCAGTTGAATGTCCTTTATATAGAAGATGGATGTACACATCAACAAACGATAGAAAACGTCCATCCAAAATGTATGTTTATAGCAAATAGTTTTGAAGAAGGAGAAATATTGTTTCATAGAACTAGACCGCATATTGTAATTATGTATGTAACAGATTTTGCTCAAATAAAATATATAAAGAATATATATAATTCACAGAGCACATTCATTATCATTTGGGATCAACAGATAGACAATCAGTTTGCAGATTTACTACTGTTAGGAATACGTAATATTGTTATAGCACCAGTAACTCCACAAGTGGTACTAGAGGAAGTGAATAAGAGTTTATATCAACTTTCTTTAGTGCGGCAAGTAGGTTTACAACAAGAATTGCTTCAAACGATGTTTGATTTTCAAAATGATTTATTGTTTATAGTAGAAGATGATGAGATTGTTGATTGTAATACGAATTTTTTACAATTCTTCGGACATGATAATTTATTTACGTATCGTGAACAACATTTAGTGTTTGCAGAACATCTTATTAGAGAGAACGGATATTATTCGACGACTCACGATATAACATGGCTGGATGATACTTTATCAAATGGAAGAAGAATTAAAATGTACAATTATGAAGGAGAAGCATTTACTTTTCTATTACGTGCGACACCATTACCAGAAGATTTATCGCGATTTATAGTAAAATGCACAGAGATTACAGAATTAGATGAAATCTATCAAGAGCAAGAAAGATTGGCTATGATAGATTCATTGACAGAAATATATAATCGCTTGAAATTCCAACAAATATTGGAGACAGAGTGGGAGAATGTATTACGTAATGATGAAAAAGTTGCACTTATTTTGTTTGATATAGATAATTTTAAATCAGTAAATGACACATATGGTCATGATTTTGGCGATTTAGCATTAGTACAACTTGCAGATCTTATGAAATCTAAAGTTGAAGATCAACATGTATTTGCAAGATGGGGAGGAGAGGAATTTATAATATTAGTGACAAATACGGTAGAAAAAGAAGCGTTTCAAGTTGCGGAATCATTGCGATTTTTCATTGAAACAAAGCATTTCTCTGGAATTTCGAAATTAACAGCGAGTTTTGGAGTTGCGTTATATGAGCAAGGGATTACAAGAGAAGAGTTAATGCAAAGAGCGGATATTGCGTTATATGAAGCGAAAAAAAATGGGAAAAATCAAGTATGTATATATAGAAAAGAAAAAATGTGATTTTTCGCAACAAATTGTTGCGATTTTTTTTTATTACTTGATAATAGAATATGGGGGACCATTTTAACCGAGAAGCTCCCACTTCAAGTAAGCTCGCAAGAGAGACTAAGTGGTGGGTAGTTCACATGAAGTAATTACGGAGGAACAATATGATAAAAAAAATAATGGTTATGGCTTCACTGTCTGCTGTAGTTTGCGGCGGAGTATACTATTTTCTCTATAGTCCCGATCCAAAGGAACAAGCAGTATTAACAACAAAGGTAACTCCTGCTATTGAGTCAGAGGTACAGGATAATATAGAAGAAGTACAAAAAATTGATTATGCTAGTATATCTCAAAAGTTAGATCAGTATTTAGTAGGAAAGCAATTTAATGGGACCGTTTTGGTGACAGATAAAGAGCATGTTATATTGAATAAAGGATATGGATATGCTGATGTTCAAAATAAAATAGAAAATACGCCTCAAACAAAATATCGTATCGGTTCTATTACGAAAACAGTTGTTGCTACATCCATTCTACAGTTACAAGAACAAGGGAAGTTAAATATCCAAGATAATGTAAATAAATACATTCCTTCATTTCCAGCAGATAAAAATATCACGTTATATCATTTATTAACACATACCTCTGGTTTGCCTGAACATGCCAAAGGAAATGTGAATGCAGCCTCCCGTTTACAGTTAATTAATTGGATTGGACGTCAAAATGTAGAATTTCCTCCAGGAACAGGTTGGAGGTATACAGATTATAATTATATGGTGCTTGCTTTTATTATAGAAAGTATATCGAAAAAGCCTTTAGGAGATTACATAAAGGAGAATATATTTACAAAAGCAGAGATGCATGAATCGGGTATGGGAAATATGGTACCTGGAGATAAAAGCTTCACGAAGGGTTATGTGAAGAAAGACCAAGATCTTGTACCAGCACAAAAATTAGGAATGGACTGGTTATATGGATCGGGTGAGATGTATACGACAGTAGGGGATATGAAAAAATTAGATGAAGCGATTATAAATGGGAAGCTTCTTTCTGAACAAAGTATACAAGCGATGTTTACACCTTCAGCAGAGAGGAAATATGCATTTAGCTTTTACATATATCCTGATTTTTTCCATAACCATGGTGTATTATCTGGTTGGAATACGTTTAATAATTTCAATAAAGAAAAAGGAACGTTTGTTATTTTATTCTCAAATGTGAAGAATAGTTTGGATGATGATTTTAATAAGGAATTTCGGAAGATGGTAAATGATTTATTAGAACAAAGGGGATGAGAAGATGGAGAATAAAAATTTATCAATAGGTTTCATCGGTATTGGTGTAATGGGAAAAAGTATGGTACATCATTTAATGCAAGGCGGTCATAAAGTATATGTATATAATAGAACGAAAGCGAAGGCAGCTTCTTTAGTGCAAGAGGGTGCGACTTGGTGTGATACACCGAAAGCGTTAGTAAAGCAAGTTGATGTTGTTATGACGATGGTTGGTTATCCTCATGATGTAGAGGAAGTGTACTTTGGGATTGATGGAATTTTAGAACATGCAAATGAAGGTACGATAGCAATTGACTTTACAACATCTACACCAACATTGGCAAAACGTATTAATGAAGTTGCGAAAAGCAAGAATATATATACATTAGATGCACCAGTATCTGGCGGGGACATTGGGGCTAAAGAAGCAAGACTAGCAATTATGGTTGGTGGAGAGCACAGAATATATGATATTTGCTTACCTCTATTTGAAAAACTAGGAACAAATATTCAGTTGCAAGGCCCTGCTGGGAGTGGACAACATACAAAAATGTGCAATCAAATAGCAATTGCTTCTAACATGATAGGCGTATGTGAAGCGGTAGCATATGCGAAAAAGGCTGGACTTAATGCAAATAAAGTATTAGAGAGTATTTCGACAGGAGCAGCAGGTAGCTGGTCATTAAGTAATTTAGCTCCTCGAATGTTAAAAGGAGATTTTGAACCTGGCTTTTATGTAAAGCATTTTATGAAAGATATGAAGATTGCTTTAGATGAAGCTGAAAAATTACAATTACCAGTACCGGGTTTAACCCTAGCGAAGGAATTGTATGAAGAGCTAATCGCAGATGGAAAAGAGAATAGCGGAACACAAGTATTATACAAAAAGTATATAAGGGGGTAAATGGAATGGATCTCCAAAAGTTTGACGAGATGATTGATGCTGTGCAGCGAGCAACTTGTGTACAGATTAATGATAAGCAAAAAGAAGCTTTTAAACAAAAATACGATTTTGGACCAGATTTTGAATATGGAAGAGATGAGAAAGGGCATTATGTTATCCGAAGCTCGAAAAAGATGTTAGAGGAAATGGAGTTTTATTTGGCATTGAAATATGATCGGGATGGAATTGTCCTTTATATGCATGCTGAGATTGAAGGGACATGTCATGTATCCGTTAGCTACAGTGAAGATGCACTTCATTTGCAAGAATTGTTTCAATTTCTAGAAGAAAATAAATAAAAAGTCCTCATTTGAGGACTTTTTATTTATTTAGGCAGGCATAATATTTAAGTTGGATAATTTATCCCGCTATTTGTGGGCAGTAAAACTCCCACTGATTAAAGTTTCACTTTATAGGCTGGAAGCGCGGCGGCATCGTTCAATTGGGAATGGAATAACTTGGGCAATGTGATTAGGGCCGAGCTGTTTTGCGCGAGCATGGCGTAGTATATAAAATGCGCACAGAATAGAAACAGGAATAGCACCATATAAACCGAAAAATAAAGCGCTTACACATGATGCAACAAAACCTAAAACACCAACTTCTAATTCTTCCATAATAGCTCCTAAAATGACAGGAATAGCTCCGCATGTAACTCCTAGTATAAGTGCGATAAGTAAACTCATGATTATCCCCCTCTGTTTGCAATATTCTTTTCCTTCTTATTAGTTGTAGTATATCATACGTAAAACAGAATTTTCAGAAAAATTTCAAAAAAAGTTCAATAAATGTTCAAAAAAAATTCCGGAATATACTTGATAAAGTGGAATTGTGATTCGAGATATTTGATTTAAACAAACGAAAGGGAAAAATCATTTTAGTAAATAAAAAATCAGGCTTACTTCAATGTTATGAAATAAGCCTGGTCCATAGGAGGATGTATATATGTAGAGTGAATAAAAGGTTGGAAAAGGGGTTCCAAGTTCTTTTATTCAACTAGCTACCTTAATAAATTGGAACCCAACCTTCTGTTGTAACAAAAATACGAATAGCTACAACTTGGCGATCATCTTGTAAGGTGAAATAGTGTCTTGCATTTTCAGGCACAGATATAAGATCACCAGGCTCGAGTTCAACGTCAAAGAATCGACCATCTTTTCCTTCAATAGCGAAGATGCCATGACCGCTGACAATAAAGCGAACTTCATCGTCAGTATGATGGTGTTCTTTTTGGAAATTAATTAATAACTCGTCAAGGATAGGTGTGCTATTTGAAAGTGAAATCACATCATATGCTTTATAACCTCTGCGCTCTGAAACATCAGCAATTTCTTTTGAAAACAACGTTAATATTTCAGCTTTGTTTTCATCTGTTAAGGAGTAATTTTCTTTTAAATGAGTAGGAAGTTTAGAAATATTCCATTTCTCATATAAAACATCTTCTCCTTGTAGAAAGTTTGATACTTCTACTTCATTTTCAATACGAGTATTTTCCTCATGAATACGAATTTGCGCCATTAGAAACGCCTCCTTGAATTGATAATAATTTTATATGAAATTGGAATAAAAACTCATAAGCTTCTAATCTTTTTTTTGCATCAAAGCTATCACGGCCCCATACGGTAATGCCATGGTTTCGAATTAATACTGCTCCTGAATCTCCTTGTATATGCTTTCGGAATTTCTCTCCAAGCGTCGGGATATGAGCATCATTTTCGATAATAGGAATGTTAATCGTTGCACCTTCTTCCCAAATATCAAGAGCTTTAATAATCTCTTGATTTTGAAGGGTAACTGCATCACTATACAAATTTGTGATGACATTGTTATCAGTTGTATGAACATGAAGTACGCACCCGGCGTTCGTATTGTTATAAATATGTGTATGCAATATTGTTTCTGCCGAAGGGCGTAACTCAGTTTCTAAAACGGGAACTCCTTGATGATTTACTAATAAAAAATCATCTGGAGTGGTTTTGGTTTTATCTTTGCCACTTGCTGTAATAAGAAAAGTAAGGGGATCATGACTGACTTTTATAGAAATATTTCCACTCGTTGCTGGAAACCAATTCCGAGTTGTTAATTCTTTTTTAATTTCACTTAAGTCATACCATTGACGAAAAAGTTGTTTCATAATTTCACCTCCAACAAATGTTTTAGTTCAGCTAGAACATCGTGAAATGTTTCAAACGGTGTATAAGCAATACGATTTTCTTCACACTTTGTAATAAGGAAGTCACGGGCGAATACTTTATCTGCTTGTTTTGTTGCTTGTAAATCAGTAATAGAATCTCCAATCACAATATGAAAATCATCTTTAGAGCTTAGTTTACGAATTAATGATGATTTACAGAGACCACAACTATGCTGACATTGCTCGTCACAAGGGTGCGGCCATTTCACTTCAACAAATTCTCCTGAAAAGTCAGTTGCATTACAATAAATTTGTTCTTTAGGGATTATTTCTTGTAAGAGTGGATAGACGAAGAAATCCATTCCACCTGATATAACGTAAAAGGAAATGTTATTTTCATTAATGAATTGTATGAATTCATGAAAACCTGTACGGATTTCAGCAGTTTCTTGTAAAAACTGAATAATATCATCGTGTAGATTAATAGGTATTAATCGAAATAATTGAGAAACACCTTCTTGAATAGAAAGTTCTTGCGATAAAATTTTTTGCTTTATTTCCTCTGCTTCTGGTGGTGCGAATTTTTCCATAATGGACATGATATTATCGTTATTTGTAATCGTACCATCGAAATCACAAAATACTTGAATACTCATAATTTCACCTCATGAGAAGGATTTCCCCATATTTGTAGTGCGCTATGCAAATTTATTTCATCCACTTCATGGAGTGGTTTACCTTGTAAAGTAGCTTCAATTGCAGCACGGAAAGCTTTGCCACCACCTTGGGCTCCATTTGGATGCCCATGAATCCCGCCGCCGGCATTAATAACAACATCCTTACCAAAATCTCGTAAAATAAAGGGAACGAAACCAGGATGAATTCCAGCAGATGGAACAGAAAAACTTTTCTTGAAATAGTGGTCTTCCTCAGTTAATGCTTCTGTAATGAGAAGAGCTTCCTCTTTTTCTAATGCAACGTTGCCGTATGGTGATGGGAATAAAGAGAAATCAGCACCAGCGTAACGTAGTAATTTTCCAAGTAGTAATGGAGAAGAGAAACCGTATAGTTTCGATGATGAATATGCGCCACTTACAGCAGGGTGTGCCATAATAGGAATTGGAATTTCATCGTCTTCTACAAGTGCTTGCAGTACATCTAATCCATAAGAAAATACATTAAATAAAAGAATGTCTGCTCCAGCTACCACCGCACGTTTCGCGTTTTCTTTTAAATCATAAGTTCGACCTGTTAAATTTACTGCGTATAAAGTTTTATGCCCGTAAGTTTCGTATACAGATTGTAAAACTTCTTTCCCAGATTCAATTCTTTTTATAAGTGGTGTTAATGAGTTTTCGAATAAAATTTCATCATCTTTTACAATATCTACGCCTCCAATTGCCTGATCGCGTAGTTGAGTTTTTAAATATCCAATATTCCGTCCTATCATCCCTTTGAAAATACTCATTAGAAGAGGTCGATCTTGAACTTGTAAAAGGTTTCGGATGCCTTCAATTCCAAATTTTGGTCCAGGAAACTGTTTCTTTAATTCGTCTGAGAATGTTAAATCAATTAGTTTAATTTCTCCATCTAACGAAAGTTTTCCAAATGTTGTTGTCAAAATGGCTGGTAAGTCAGGGCTAAAGTTCAGCGATGGATAATGAATTTTAATGAGTCCACGTGATACTTTTTTGCCAAGGTAAGAGTTAATATGTTCTTGTTCGTCTAACGTTTCAATATGAATGACATTGCCTTTATGTTGTTTTAATTGTTCTTGTAATAAGTGTGGTAAATGAGTCCATGAACCAATTGTTAAACCGATTGCAATTTGTTCTGCTTTCTTTTCTAAGTTGTGAGAATCATCGTGGATTAAATATGTCGCTATAATTCCGCTCATTGTTATAACCTCCTAGTTAAATAAAAAAACCTCTCAGCTAAGGAGAGGTTTTTTTACAACCAGCTCCTTATCTGTCAGCGTAACGCTGCGAGAATTAGCACCGTGTCTACAATTGTAGATCGGTTGCCGGGTTTCGTCGGGCTCGTCCCTCCACCTGCTCTTGATAAGAAGTATTTAGAAATGTTTAAATTTTTAAGATAACTGAATTTTGTCAGATATTTTTTATGTTGTCAATGACTTTTTGAAAAAATTTAATTTATCAATTCGATTAATTGCTTCTCGTAATCTATCTTCTGTATGCAAGAGACCAACACGGACATACCCTTCACCGTGCTCACCAAATCCAACACCAGGAGCAACTGCAACGTGTGCTTTTTCTAGTAAAATGTCAGAAAATTGCTCAGATGTATATCCTTTTGGAACAGGAAGCCATGCAAAGAATGATCCTGTTGGAATGTTTACTTTCCAACCAATTGAGTGACAAGCTGAAATAAGAGCATTTCTCCGAGATTCATAACTATTAACAAGATCTACCACACAAGACTGCGAGCCTAATAGTGCTTCGCGGGCAGCATCTTGAACTGCACCAAAAATACTAACATACATATGATCTTGCAATAGGTTAATAGTTTCGATGACACTTGCATTTCCTACTGCAAAAGCAATACGCCATCCAGCCATATTGAAAGTTTTCGATAAAGTGTAAATCTCAATACCTGTATCTTTAGCGCCGTCTGCTTGCAAGAAACTAACAGGCTTTTGACCATCGAATCCGATAGCACCGTAAGCAAAATCATGAACAACTAATATACTATGTTTATTAGCAAAATGAATGGTTGCATCAAAAAAATCTTTTGATGCAGTAGCACCGGTAGGGTTATTTGGATAGTTTAAAAACATTAACTTTGCTCGCTCCGCAACAGAGTCATCAATTTTTGTATAATTCGGTAAAAAATTATTTTCTGCAATAAGCGGCATTGTTTCAAATTGTGCTTTTGCTAAAGCAACTCCTGATAAATAATCTGGATAGCCTGGATCTGGAACGAGAATAGTATCACCAGGGTTTGTAAAACAAACTGGTAATTCTACTAATCCAGCCTTTCCTCCAAACAAAATAGCAACTTCAGTTTTTGGATTTACTACTACATCATATTCACGTTGATAGAATGTTGCCACGGCTTCTTTTAAGCTTTCGTGTCCGCGAAATGGCGGATATTTATGATGAATGGTCTTTTCAGCAGCATCTTGTAAAGCTTTAACGATATGCTGCGGTGTTGGTTGATCTGGATTACCTTGACCTAGATTAATAACATCGTGACCAGCTGCAACGACTTTGTTAACTTTTGCAACAAGTGAAGCGAAAAATTGTGTTGGCAATGATGTTACTATCTCAGAAGGTTGAAATAATTTCATACTTTCCACCTCTTTTGAAAGTTGTTACAATTCTAGTGACAAATGATATAATCTTTCCAGTATTTTGTAAAGAAAAAAATGAGAATGGGGCTGAAAAAATGAAAGTCGCATGTATTCAAATGGATATTGTCTTTGGAGATGTAGAAAAAAATATTGAGAACGCTAAAAAAAAAATAAGTGAAGCGATGAAAGAAAGACCAGATGTTATCGTCTTACCAGAACTATGGACAACAGGATATGATTTAACGAGACTTTCTGAAATTGCAGATACGGATGGATTAGAAACGAAAGAAAAGTTGAAAGAATGGTCGAAGCAATATGGTGTACATATTGTTGGTGGTTCCATAGCAAAGCAAACAGAGCAAGGGGTTACAAACACAATGTATGTTGTAAACAATGAAGGGAATCTAGTCAATGAATATAGTAAAGTACATTTATTTCAGCTGATGGATGAACATAAATATTTAGTTGCTGGTAATGAGACAGGTGAATTTAAGTTAGATGATGTAGAGTGTGCTGGTACAATTTGTTATGATATTCGTTTTCCAGAGTGGATGCGCGTTCATACTGCTAAAGGTGCAAAAGTTTTATTTGTTGTAGCAGAATGGCCATTAGTACGTTTAGCACATTGGCGTTTGCTTTTACAGGCGAGAGCAGTTGAAAATCAGTGTTATGTTGTTGCGTGCAATAGAGCAGGAAAGGATCCGAATAATGAGTTTGCAGGTCATTCTCTAATTGTGGATCCTTGGGGTGAAGTTGTGGTAGAGGCAAATGAAGAGGAATCAATTTTATTTGGAGAACTTAAATTCGAGAAAATTAAAGAGGTACGTAAAGGAATTCCGGTTTTTGCAGATCGTCGTCCAGAATTATACAAATAAAATGTTGACAAGTGATTTTTATTCTTGGTATAGTCTTCATCATAAAGTTAAAAATTCTAAAAATTATAAAACTCTTATCAAGAGCAGGTGGAGGGATTTGGCCCGATGAAGCCCAGCAACCGACCGTAATACCATTGTGAAATGGGGCGTTTATGACGCCAAAAGGCACGGTGCTAATTCCAGCAGAAAGTAAACTTTCTGGCAGATAAGAGGGGAGAAGATAAACTTCAAACCTCTTTCTTTGTGGAAAGGGGTTTTTCTATTTTAGAAAAACCTCTGAATGAAAAGGAGGAGAAGACGATGGGATATTATTCATTAACTGAAACAACAGCTATACAATATGCGAAAGAACACGGTTATTTTGAAAAGAAAGCAAATGTAGATTGTCATGAAATTGGAGATGGAAATTTAAATTACGTGTTCAAATTAGATGATGGAGAGAAGTCTATTATAATAAAACAAGCACTGCCATATGCGAAAGTAGTTGGTGAGAGCTGGCCACTGTCTATAAAAAGAGCGACGATTGAAAGTAAAGCATTACAAATTTTTGCGAAGTATGTGCCAGATTATGTTCCGGTAGTGTACAGTCATGATGAAGAGTTAGCAGTTACAGTAATAGAAGACTTATCAAGACTAACAATTACAAGAAAAGGATTAATAGATGGAGAAGGATATCCACTTTTATCCCAGCATATCGGTCGTTTTCTAGCACATGTTTTGTTTTATACTTCAGATTTCGGTTTACAGTCAGAAGAGAAAAGGGTACTAGAAGGTACATTTGTAAATCCAGACCTTAGTAAAATTACAGAAAATTTAGTTTTTACGGATCCATTTGGACATTATGATACGAATGATTATGAGTCAGATTTACAGTCAGTGATTGATGAACTTTGGAGTGACAAAACTTTAAAGCTAAAAGTAGCACAATATAAATATAAGTTTTTAACGAGAAAAGAAGCGCTTATTCATGGTGATTTACATACTGGTAGTATTTTTTCATCACCTTCTGAAACGAAAGTGATCGATCCAGAATTTGCAACGTACGGTCCATTTGGATTTGATATCGGTCAATTTATTGCAAATCTATTATTAAATGCTTTATCTAGAGAAGAAGAAAAGAGAAGTGTACTATTTTTCCATATAGAAAAGACATGGAGTTATTTTGTAGAAAACTTTACGAAGTTATGGATTGGAGAAGGTGTAGAAGCATATACGAAAGAAAAACAATGGTTACCAATTATTTTGCAAAATATCTTTACTGATGCCGTCGGATTTGCCGGATGTGAACTGATTCGTAGAACAATTGGTTTAGCTCATGTAGCGGATTTAGATGGGATAGCAAATAAAGAAAATAGAATTCAAGCTAAAAAACAAGCGTTATCCTTAGGTAGAGAACTAATAAAATATGAAGCCAAGTGTGCTGATATTCAACTGTTTCGAACATTATTTCAACAGACAGTTGGAGGCGTAAAAGCATGAGTACAATTATTACTATTCCGAGATCTGTAAGTTGGAAAGGCGATGCAATTGCAGTATTAAATCAAACAAAGTTGCCGCATGTCACTGAATACAAAACATTAACGAATATTGAAGATGTATGGAAAAGTATCATTATGTTAGAAGTACGAGGAGCGCCTGCAATTGGAATTGTAGCTGCGTTTGGTTTGGCGCTTGTGGCAAAGAAATACGATGCTATAAATATCTATGAGTTTCAGAAGAAGTTTAATAGAGATTGTAACTATTTAGGAACATCACGCCCGACAGCAGTCAATTTATTTTGGGCAATCGATCGTATGAGAGAATCTATTCGAGAGATTACTACAATAAAAGAAGCTCAAAAAATATTAGAAGAAGAAGCGCTTCATATTCAGCAAGAGGATGAAATGGTGTGCCGAAGTATTGGAGAACATGCTTTAACATGTTTTAAAGACGGTGATAAAATTTTAACAATTTGTAACGCTGGAAGTATTGCAACTGCTAGATATGGAACAGCATTAGCCCCATTTTATATTGGGAAAGAGAAGGGTGTGCGTTTACATGCGTATGCGTGTGAAACGAGGCCTGTTTTACAAGGTGGTCGTTTAACGACATGGGAATTGAAACAAGCAGACATTGATGTAACGCTTATTACGGATAATACTGCAGCACATGCAATTCGAACGAAAGAAATTAATGCGATTATCGTAGGGGCAGATCGAATCGTTGAAAACGGTGATACTGCTAATAAAATAGGAACATTAAATTTAGCTATATTAGCAAAGTATTTCGGTATCCCATTTTACGTTGCAGCACCGTTATCTACATTTGATACTACGAAACAAACAGGTGCTGAAATTGTCATTGAAGAAAGAGATGAAACAGAAGTTACGAAAATTTTTGGGAAACAAGTGGCGCCACTTGGAACGCCTGTATTTAACCCTGCATTTGATGTAACACCGCATGAATTAATTACGGGGATTATTACTGAGAAAGGTATTTTACGTGGAGATTATAAGCAAGAAATTACATCATTATTTGAAAAAATAAGCTAACTGCTCAGTCGCTATATAAAAAAACGGTAGAAAAGCATGTTTTTAAATGGTCGAGAGGGACTGGCTATGTATAGGAGCGGTAAGTGCCTGTTCCTACCACGCGCAACGTTTTAAAACAAAGAAAGGTAGCAAGGTGTAGGACTATTTGTATCTTCATGGTAGCAATCTATATGCTGAAAAATGAAATGTATGGCTGAGTAGTTAAAAAACAAGCTAATAAAAAATAGCTTGTTTTTTATGCCTTAAGTCTTCGTTTCCTCTTATTTATGTAATGAAGGGAGGAGAGAAAGATGGAAGAGTGGATCGGGATGATAGGTAATGTGGGCTTTCCAATTGTTGTAACGCTATATTTACTACATCGCATTGAAAGTAAATTAGACGGCGTGATTGTAGCAATTGAGAAGCTCCCTAAACAATTACTAAAGTAGGAAGATCCTCGCGATAGAAAGTAAAATAAAGTTTGCTCGCGAAGAGCAAACTTTATTTTTTATCCCGCATTAACGGGCAGCAAAAGCCCGATTGGTGAAGGCTAATAATTAGTGGGGATGAACAAAACCCCCACTGATTAAAGTTTCACTTTATTGAGCAGTATAACCACCATCGATAACGACAGCTTGACCAGTTATACCTTTTGCTTTTTCACTCGCTAAAAACATAGCATAATCAGCAATTTCTTGTACTTGTAGCAAACGTTTCTGTGGTACAAGAGGATAAATGACATCTTCTAAAACATTTTCAAGTGGTACATTTCGCGTAGTTGCTAAGTCTTGTAGTTGATTTCGTACAAGAGGGGTATCAACATATCCGGGACAAAGAGCATTTACAGTAATTCCATGAGTTGCTCCCTCTAAAGCAGCAACTTTTGTTAATCCAATTACACCATGTTTCGCACTATTATAGGCAGCTTTTCCAGCGAATCCAACAAGTCCGTTAATCGAAGCAACATTAATAATACGACCATATTTTTGCTTTTTCATAATCGGAAAGGCATGTTTGATGGCGATAAATGGAGCGATTTGCATAATTTTAATAAGAAGCTCGAATTTATCAGTTGGAAAATCTTCAATCGGTGAAACATGTTGCATTCCTGCGTTGTTAATTAATATATCTAATGAGCCGAAGTGAGTAACTGTTTGAGAAATTGCTGCTGTAATTTCTTCTTCAGATGTAACGTCACATTTTAAACCAATGGCTTGATAGCCTTCTTTTTGCAATTGTTCAGCAGCTTCTTTCGCACGTTCTTCAAGACGATCACTAATGACAACTTTAGCACCTTCTTTTGCGAAAGCACTTCCCATTTCATAACCAATACCGCTCGCAGCACCTGTTAAAAAGACAACTCGATTTGTAACCATGATGAAAAACACTCCTTCATAATAAAAGTTCTCTTATTGCTCTATTTAGAGAGGTGATAATAAAATTCCTGCAAACATTTGGAAAAATATTGCTAGCTATCTTGTTTTGCAAAGTAGCGTTTGCTATACTATTTTGTAAAGCAAGATACTTACGCTTATCTATCTTGTAAAACAAGATAGTGGGAGGATTTGAAATATGTCGATAAGTCAAATGTTGAAAGGGATTTTAGAAGGATGCTTACTTGCTATTATTTCTGAAGGTGAAATATACGGTTATGAAATGAGTGAAAGATTAGCGAAGTATGGTTTCACAATGGCGAGTGAGGGAAGTATTTATCCGTTATTAATACGAATGCAAAAGGAAGGATTAATAACAAGTGTAATGAAGGAATCTCCATCTGGTCCAAAGCGAAAATATTATACATTAACAGAAAAAGGCGAGGAAGCACTGGATGAATTTATGGATCGCTGGGAAGCGATGCAAAGTAGTGTAGAGCATCTACTTGAAGGGAAGGGGAGAAAAAAATAATGTTATCAAATGAAGCGCGAAATTTTTTATTAGATATGAGATTGTTTTTAACTGCAAAGAGTGTGAAAGAAAGCGATATTGAAAGCTTTTTAGAAGATGCAGAGTTGCATTTAATAGAAGGTGAGGGTGAAGGGAAAAGTGTAGAAGATATTTTCGGAAGTTCACCGAAAGAATACGCGAATGAACTTGTAAAAGTGATGGAAAGGGATAGAAAGGAAAATTGGAAGCAAATTGGTTTTACGGTAATGAATATCGTATCGTTTTGGTTTATTGCTTCTATCTTAATAGTGAATAATGGAATTCTACAGACTTCACTTATTCAGTGCATTGGCTATAGCTTTACATTGATCGTAGCTGTAATGGGTCCTAATTTTCTGCTTAGTAAAATGACATTTGTAACAAGTTTTACAAAAACGTGGTTTTCCATGTGGTTTTTAGTCATGATTGCGCCAATGTTTTTATTAGGAGCAGTTCCGATATTAGATATGATATATCCTACAACGATGTTTACGTTGACTCTAGTCCAAAGTTATATATTAGCTGGAGGGATCTTTATCCTCACGGTAGCTATAAATATATATTTTGAAGGATGGTTTAAAAATTTATATTTAATTATTCCGATTTTTATTATGTTAGTTTTTAAAACGTTCACATCGGAAGATCTCGTGCCAATGTTATTTCAAATTATATGTTTATACGGAAGTTTGTTTATTTTAATCTTCCTTGAAATTATGATGAAGGCGAATAGAAGAGAAACGGTTAATTAAGGGAGGGGTTTTAATGCAAGTTTCTAAAGAGGGAGAAAAGTTTTTAATTGATACGAAAGTGTATTTAATTACGAAGGGAATTAAAGAAGGAGATGTAGATGCTTTTTTAGAGGATGCAGAGCTACATTTAATAGAAGGTGAGAAAAAAGGAAAGACGGTAAGTGATATATTTGGTGATTCGCCAAAAGCGTATGCGGAAGAATTGGCAAAAGAGATGGAGAAGGATAAAAGCGGGAGTATAAAGACTATTTTAGGAATGATAATTGGGATAGGTGGATATTGGTTACTTACAAATATTTTATTTGAAAGTCCGAATCATGAATTTACATTAACGAATGTACAATTGATTGGGTATCCAATTGTTTTAATGATTACTATTGTGTGTATTATTTTTGCTTTTAAGATGTCATCATTTAAAAGCAAAATAAAAGAATTTAGCATTATTTATGTAGCAGCTTTGCTACCAATTTTATTACTAGTATTATTAATGTTTATGAATAAATGGTATGGGACACCTGTATTGCAATTAACTACTATGCAAAGTTATATACTAGCTGGAATTGTCTTATTAGTGTTGTTAATTGGTGAAGTTTTTATACTTGGATGGATTGGAATATTAGCTGTTATCGTACCGCTATTAATTATGTTTGTATTTAAAGAATTAGGGAAGCAAAACCCATATTGGGGAATATTAGAGCCTTTACTTCTGTACGGAAGTTTGTATGTATTAATGCGATGGTCTTTGCAAAATGAGGAGAAAAAAACTGTAAGCTAGCTTTATATTAATAGTGCACGAACTGAATTTTTTATTAAGGGGGGAACAAATATGCAAAGTATATTTCTAGGTATATTGTCTATTGTATTTTTAGGTTTAACGATTTTTGGGCTATATACTACCTTTTCGAAAAAGGTACATGATGACTATTTCGATACTTTACTAGATGACACATCGGGTTATGTTTTGTTCTTCGGTTTAATAGGAAAAGGGCTGCTCTGGATATGCAAAAAAGTATTTCAAAAGAAATATTATATAGGGATTTTTAGAGGGATTACGTTTATCTTTAGTTGTATGTTTTTATCCCGCATTAACGGGCAGTAAAACTCCCATCTCAAAATTCGGATGGAGCAAAGAAGTTAGGTGGGAGATCAACTGCCCGTAAACGCCCGATTGGTTCAACTAATAATCAGTGGGGGATGAACAAAACCCCCACTGATTATAGTTTCACTTTATTTCTAGCAGCCGAAATCTGGTTTGTTGATTTGAATATATTGTTTTAAACAGTAACAATATCGTTACTGTTTTTTTCTTTGTAATAAAGGACTTTGTAAAGAGAGCGCTTTTTGTTCATTTGTTAATAATGAATTGATGTGAACGTTATTAGGGCTAGGGACTATAGGGTACATAAGGTTCGATGGTGAATGGTGATGTTCAGAACCGGTTGGAGAGTGGGGATCTGCGTGCGTAAGTTTTCCATGAATTCGTCTTGTAAATAAAATATGACCAATTTCGTGAGCGAGGGTGTATATATTTTTCATTGGAGCAGCTGAGTTTGTTAAAACGATGTAACCAGTAAGTTGTTGTTGTTTCGCTAGAGAGTAAGCGCAAGCGATTACTGCGGTTTCTTTGAAATAATCACTACCAATATAACAAATATAAAGGTCGCATTCAGGAGCTTCGTTAACACAAGTTTGAAAAAAAGATGATAATTTTTCCTGACTTTGAATGGAGTTTTTATAACTAATTTCCCGATTAGAAAAACGGAAAAGCTCGTTTAGTACAATTACTTCTTTAATTTTAAATGTAATGGGATGCCAAATTGATTCTGCAACTGCTAAATCTTTTGCAATACGGTCGTCAGAAATATCGGCGCCTGGAGTAATGCAAACACATATATTAACGTATGAATTCATAAGGAACACCTCAAATGAAAAAATTCTTTCTATAATATATGTGGGGGAAAGGTCCTATGTATGGATAAACGCCTTGTTTATTACACGAATATATAGACTATAAGTCGAAAAAATTTCATAGTTCTATAACGTAGTATGGTCATCTTTTTGATATAGTAAAGAAAAGGGGGAGAATATATGTATACATTAAAAATCGTTTCAGACAGAGAAGCTCTGTATCAATTTGCGAGCTATGTAAGAGTTGTGCAAGGGGTTGAAGATGTATATGTAGAGGTGGGAGAACCTTTATATGAACATCCATTAATGAAGTTTTATGTACATATTACAATTGAAGAAACATATGATCAGCATAAAGCATTGCAAGAAATAGCTAGATTAGTAGAATTAGGACGTTTTACATATGTCCATTATCATAATGAGGAAATTGAAGAAGCTTTTGAAGTTGTAAAATACGAAAGCTTTAAGAAATAAAGTGAAACTTTAATCAGTGGGGGTTTTGTTCATCGCCCACTGATTATCAGCCCTCACCAATCGGGCTTTTATGGGCAGCCCGATCCCCACCTAACTTCTTTACTTTCGCTGAATTTTGAGGTAGGGGTCTTACCGCCCGCAAATAGCAGGATAACGGTAAAAAAAGGAAGTGGAAGCTTCCTTTTTTATTGAAAATTACAGCAACAAAAGAAAGAGAATTTTGTTATGATAAGGAAGGGTGAGGAAAGGGGAGTTTACATATTGGGGTATATTGAAGAGTTACGCAAAGTAGTTGGTATGAGACCACTTATTTTAGTAGGATCAGCAATTATTATATTAAATGATAATCAAGAAGTATTGCTTCAATATCGTTCAGATACATATGATTGGGGCGTACCTGGTGGGGCAATGGAACTGGGAGAAACGACAGAAGAAACTGCTCGTAGAGAATTATTCGAGGAGACGGGACTAAACGCGAAAATTATGCAATTTCTTGGCGTTCTTTCAGGAAAGGAAGTTTATTTCCGTTATCCAAATGGAGATGAAATTTTTAATGTGATTCATCTGTATCAGGCACATCATGTAAGCGGAGAATTAAAGCTCGATCATGAAGGGTTAGAACTTCAATATTTTCCAGTAGATAAGTTACCAAAATTGAATGAAACGACAGAGAAGATATTACAAAAATTCTTATACGCATTGACAGAATAGAAGGTTAATTCCTTCTATTTTTATTATATTAAATATTTTGATTTTTTGGTATGTTTATAGTATGATAATTTTAGACATACAACTTATGGAATTTCACCTAAAAACTTACTAGGGTACATAAGAGAGGGGCAAGTACAAAATGCATAATGTTGTCATTACAGCTGCAGTTCGTTCACCAATTGGAACTTTCGGAGGAGCACTAAAAAATATAACACCAGTAGAATTAGCTGTTCCTGTACTTCAGGAAGCTGTAAAAAGAGGCGGAGTAGAGCCACATGAAGTTGATGAAGTAATTTTAGGTCATTGTATTCAAAGAACTGATGAAGCAAATACGGCAAGAACAGCTGCATTAGCGGCAGGATTTCCTGACACAGTTACTGGTTATACAATTCAACGTCAATGTTCTTCAGGTATGCAAGCAATTATGTCTGCTGCAATGCAAATCCAATTAGGTGTAAGTGATATTGTTGTTGCAGGTGGAGTAGAAGCAATGAGCTCGAGCCCTTATGCATTGAAACAACACCGCTGGGGACAACGTCTACAGCACGGAGAAATTCGTGATACGGTGTGGGAAGTTTTAGAAGATCCGATTCACCATATTATGATGGGTGAAACAGCGGAAAATTTAGTTGAACAATATGAAATTACAAGAGAGGAACAAGATGAAGTTGCGCTTCGTAGTCATACATTAGCGCTGCAAGCGATGGAGTCTGGATACTTTGACGATCAAATTGTTCCTATTACAATAAAAGAACGTAGAAAAGAAGTTGTATTTGCGAAGGATGAACATCCACGTGCAGATATTACAGCTGAAAAATTAGCAGGATTAAAACCAGCTTTCCGTAAAGACGGATCAGTAACTGCAGGGAATTCATCTGGTCTTAATGACGGAAGTGCAGTTCTAGTATTAATGAGCGAAGAAAAAGCAAAAGAAAAAGGCTTACAACCGTTAGCTCGAATTGTTGGATACTCAGTAGCGGGTGTAGATCCGAAAATTATGGGTATTGGACCAGCACCAGCAATTCGTAAAGGATTAGAAAAAGTAGATTGGTCATTAGAAGATGCAGATTTACTTGAAATTAATGAAGCTTTCGCTGCACAATATTTAGCTGTAGAGAAAGAGTTAGGGTTAGACCGTGAGAAAGTGAATGTAAACGGTAGTGGTGTAGGACTTGGACATCCAATTGGTTGTACAGGAGCTCGTATTACGGTAAGTTTAATTCACGAATTAAAAAGACGTGGATTAGAGAAAGGTATTGCCTCTCTATGCGTTGGAGGCGGTATTGGAGTAGCTTTATTTATAGAAGCATTATAAAAAAGAGGCAGCGATTGCTGCCTCTTTTTTTATGACTCAAATAAGTGATGAAATAATCGATCGCGATTTTCAAAGAAAAGTTTCGTCGTTTGGTAATGCTCCGTTTCTTCTAATGTCGATTCGTGAATTCCTTCTTGAGTTAAAGAGTATATAGTAGATTCAGGATAAGCCATTAAAATGGGAGAATGCGTTGCGATAACAAATTGTGAACCTTGTTCAGCTAGTTCGTGCATGCGAATGAGCATTGAAAGTTGTCTCATTGGGGATAAAGCTGCCTCAGGCTCATCTAAAATGTATAAACCTTGTCCTGAAAAACGATTCATAAATAATGAGAAGAAGGATTCGCCGTGTGATTGTTCGTGAAGTGAAACGCCGCCATAAGATTTTATAGCATCTATTTCATCGATATAAGAAGCAACGTTATAAAATGATTCAGCGCGAAGAAAGAAACCGTCGTTTGGTGTATTGAAACTTTTTGAAATTCGAAGATATTCATGTAAAGATGAATGGGAATCGTTTGTGCTAAAACGGAAATTCTTCGTTCCACCTTCTGCATTAAAACCTAAAGCAATTGCAATTGCTTCCAGTAATGTTGATTTACCTGTCCCATTCTCTCCAATAATGAATGTTACATTTGGGTGGAAAGCTAGTGATTGCAAAGTTCGAATAGCGGGTAGACAGTAAGGATATGCGGAAAAGCTAGGGATATTTTCTTTTTTTAATGTGACATTTTTTAAAAAGGGTACGTCAATCAATATATAAACCTCAATTCATAACGGATTTTGATTCTAAAAAAGCGGCAAATACTAATGTAATACAACTTGCTAATAGTACTGTATATTGAAGTGCGCCAAAACCGAGACCTTCCCAGCCGAAAGTCATTCTCTTCCATATGAAAATGAAAAGAACGCTCATAAAACCAAAGAGGGCAGGCATATATTTTATAATTTTCAAGTGCTTCCATAGAAAGAAGCCAATGTATGTACTTAAAAACAAGGTAGACAGAACAAGAAAAAATACAAGTGTTAACGACACGTAATCCCCCTTATTTTCTGAATATTTTATGTGAATTATAACATTTAAACTATCATATTCCAATGTGAAAATAAATATTGCATAGAGATTATTCATGTCGTTATGATAGTATGTATTCTATTGGAAATATGAAGAGGAGTATTAATATGCCGTTTACATTCGCACATCCAGCAGCTGTTCTCCCTTTTGCTAAGAAACATTCTAGTTATATTTCGGTGACGGCTCTTATATTGGGTAGTATGGCACCTGATTTTGAATATTTTTTATATTTTAGGCCATACGGTATTATTGGCCATACATGGGTTGGTTTCTTCTATTTGAATTTACCACTCGTTTTTTTATTAGCATATGCATATCATCGTATTTTAAAAGGACCGTTTATAACACATTTACCTAAGCCTTTTGCTAGTTACTATAAATATGTAGTAGATGCGAAGTGGGGGCTGTATACTTGGAAGAATTTTTTTGTATTTTGCTATTCTGCTTTATTCGGTATGGTGACGCATGTCGTTTGGGATGCTTTTACTCATAAGACAGGCTATTTTGTTATGGAAATGCCGCTGTTACAGCAAGAAGTATATAGTATTCCAATTTATAAATTTTTACAGCATGGGAGTACATGTTTTGGTCTACTATTACTAATATATGTACTATGGAAATATAGGAGGGAAACTGATCAAGATACTAGTTTAACTGCGGAAAAAAAGAAATATTGGGCTTCATCTATCGTTGTGGCGGTCATTATATTTATCGTTCACGCGTTATTAGACCCCTATTTTCATATTTTCCAAATAGGAGGTATAATAGTATCTGGACTGACAAGTTCGTTTTGTGGACTTCTTATTGTTTCTATAGTTTACAAATCAAGGGACTAATTTATATTAATGAATGATAGTGTTAGGAGAAATTAAATGATGAAAGCATGGAAAATTATTTTTGTTTTATGCAGTTTTCTTCTTATGTTAAGTGGTTGCTTCCAGCAAGAAGAAAAGAAGGCAGAACCTAAAAAGAAAGAATCTATTCCAGAAACAAAAGAGTATGGTGGGCGTGAGCTTAAAAAAGTAGGACAAAAAGTGAAAGAAAAAGGGTGGGGGACATTTGAATTAGAACAGATTCATTCTGTGAATCAGACATTTGAAGTAGCCCCAATGAAAATTCACGTACAAGATGTTAAAGTTATCTCATTATCACAAATGAGCAAAGAGGCAAAAAATACATTGAAAGTGTATACTGCATTAACTCCTGAAGAAGTAAAGCGTAGATTGGGAGATAAAGTGAGTCAAGAAGATGCTGAATTATATGCATCGTTAAGTGGAACAGAGATTAGCGATACGATTCGGTATGTTGAAATTACATATAAGGTAGAGAATAGTGGAGATAAGAACATGCAATTTTTCTCTATGAATGATGTTGCTATAAATGACAAACAACATTTTAATGTAGCGACTCAAAACTTTTTATATGATGAAGATACGCTCGTTGGTACAAAGAGTGTTTCAAGGGAAGATTATAGGCCTGGTGAGACACGAGAAGGAATTATCGGTTTAATACTTGATGATGGAAAAGAAAAAGTAAAGGATATTAAGTTTACGACAGATGATTTAGCAGCAGGAGACACAAATGAAGCTGTTAAAGAACCGCAAACTTTTAATATTTCACTCTCTAAATAAAGTGTCTTTATAATAATTTAAGTAAAAACAGTCAGCATAAAAAGTGAAGTGCACCCCAATTGTTAGACACGGTCTAACAATTGGAGGTGCATTTTTTAT